>NZ_JAYESN010000279.1:0-3635 GCF_034860625.1 Lamprobacter sp. | reverse complement strand
ATGCAACACAGATCACAAAAATTTTTACTATTTTTAGCAAACAGTGTTATCGAGTTATCAAGTTTAAAAAAATATAAAAGTTATCTAGTAATTTTATTTTCATTGCGCCAGGCAAAGCCTGGAAGAGGGGGAAGAACGCCAAATGAGTTGAGCAATCGGAAACCTCTTATCATGACCCGCCGGGTGCAAGTCCCGAAGCGGTAAGGACTGGCCATCTACCGCAACCGAGTGTTGCGTGGTGCGGGGGCGACCCCGCCTGCGAAGCGTACACAGGGGGCGGCTAGGCCGTGTGATGGAGCCTCGAAAGAATGAACGTGGAGCCGACGTTGTTGAAAAGGCGGAAGGCAACGGTGATCGCATTGACAGTGGCCTGATGCGAGCACTCCACCGGGGTCTGAGAGCAGGGCATGGTCGCAAGGGTCACCCAGGAACCTGGGAGGGCTCAGTCGTTCCTCGTCAGCGAGATGGGGTAGACCCAACAGTCGTGTCACCAGCCGCCACTTCTCTCAGAGCAAGGCCAGCCGAGTGTTCATATCGAGTTCAAACCGTCCATACGGATTGACGTGCTCCCAGATCAACGGCGTCAGTGCTGCATAGTCGCGCGGCGTGAGCCGTCCCTGCCAATGCGGTTGAGCGAGTACTTTCTGGATCATCAGCGTGTTGATGTAGACCATGCAGTTCTGGACCAGATGCAACGCAAGCATGCTGATCTCATGGTCCTCACGACGGTTGCTCACCATCTCACCACGGCGGGCGAAGAAGACGAAATCGGTCGCGCCATTCCACTGCTCAACGACGTTGAGCCCCTCGTTGATCTCGCGGCGTAGGGCTTCGGAGTGTAAGTAGCGACACAAGAAGATGGTCTTGATGGCCTTTCCAAGCTCGGCCAATGCCTTGTAGGTCGGGTGCTGCACGTTCTGCCGGGTGAAGCGTCGCAGGATAGCCTCGGTCTCAGCGGTCCCCTGGCGCAGTGCCGTCGTGTACTTGATCATCTGGTCGTACTGCTGGCGGATCAGCTCCCAATCGATCGGTCGAGTCAGAATCAGCTGGAGATCCTTGTAGGCATCGGCTTTGCCGGTTTCCGGCCGGTACAGCTTCTGCGCGTGGATGGCCTTCAGTCGGGGCAGCAGTGCAAAGCAAAGGAGGTGGCAGAAGGCGAAGGCAACCGTACTTTGACCTTGCGAATCTACGTACTGGCGGTTGACTTCCATCTCGGTGCAGTGATGAAGGACACCCTCAATCATCGAGGCCACCTCTGACGACGACGGCGACTTCAGCTGGCTGTGAATGCACAGCGACTTGCGCTCGACATGCCAGTAGATCATGACGCCACGCCCGCCATAACGGACATGCCACTGGGTCGTCAGGTTTTGATCCCAGGCGCCGAAATGCTTGGAATCCGAGGCACAGGCCGTCGTCCCCTCTCCCCAGATGACCGGGTTGCGGGCATGCAGGGTCCCATTGGCGATGATGGCAATGGCCCGGCGCATGGCGTCGACGTTGAGATAGCGTCGGCGCACATAGGTCAGATCCTTGGCCGTCGCTCCCGAATCCAGACTCGCCATGCGCTGCAAGCCGGCGTTGGTGCCCATCCCGTGCAGGCACAGCAGCAAGCGTGGCTGCAAGACTGCACGCTCCAGGGTCTCGTAGGCAGTCGGGCTCTTGAGCACCTCGGTGAAGCCGAGCCGAAGATCCGTTTCCTTGACCATATCGAGCAGGCTCGTCATCGGCCAGATGGCATTGAGCTCGGTCTTGAGTGCGGTCAGGTTGGGCGGATCGGGTTGTGCATCCAAGGGGGTCAGGGTGATCCAGCCACCGCCCTTCTTGGTGGTGAGTCGAACGGCCGGGTTCTTCGTCAAGCCGGCATCCAGGGTGCTCAGGGCCTCGTGCATCTTGGCTTGCAGGTCGTTGACGAACCGATCGGCGTCCAACGGCAGCTCCAGCACCTGGTAATGGCGTTCGCGGTTGTGCTCGAAATCGGCCGGCAGGTCCTCGTCGGGATTGCGGTAGCGGTCAGCCCCGACCACCCAGATCTCCTTGCAGCGCAGGCGCTCGCGCAGGGCCTCCAGCACGGCGATCTCATAGGTGATGCGGTTGACGCGATCCTCGCCGGCAGCGTCCTGCTCCACCACCGCCTCGCGCCACAGGCCCCGCACGACGCCATCGAGTGGAACGTCCTCCTCGGACGGAAAGATCCGGACCTTGCTCTCGGCAAAGCGCTTGACCAGCTCAAGCGCCTCCACCACCGGACGATGACGGTCGTTGTTGGAGCGGAAGTCGAGCGCGGCCAGTAACCGGGGCACCATGCGTCGGTAGTGCCCACGGTAGGAGTTGCGAATCACCGCGCGCAGGGTGAGGCGATAGGTCGGCCCGGTGGCCTTCCATTCTTTCACCAAGTCCTGCAGCGTCTGTTCGCCGACTACGGGAAAGACGACGTTTCGCACGACGCCATCCGGCTCGGCCAGCGTCGCCTCGGCAAGGGCGAACAGCAAGTTCTGTTTTCCATTGACGCGCTTGAGATCCTCGAGCAGCTCGCGCTCGACCTTGCGCTCGGCACGTGCTCCGATCGTGTGGATGGTCTCGATGAGTAGATCGACGAGGTCGTCGGTGAGCGTGCGTGCGCGCAGATGCACGAACGCGGCGAGCCAGGTCAGCCGCGCGCCCTCCGGGTGCCGACGCAGCTCATAGGGGGCTTCCACGCAGACCCGGCGATGGCAGCGCTCCAGATCGCGCGGCACCGCGTCTTCGAACAGATCCGGGGCAAGTGCGATCCCGCGCAAGAGATTTAGCTTGCCCAACTCGTCTTGTAGGCTGGCAAGACTGGGTCGGCCAGGGTTGCCGAGCAGCTTCAACAAGACTGCCGGGGGCTGGCGGCTGGCCTCATGCTCGGCAGCGGCTTTGTCAGTCTCCTCTGGACTCAACAAGGCATCCAGCCGCTTGCGTGTCGCGGACGAGAGCCGATCGAGCGTGCGGGCGGGCGTGAAAGGCGTCTTCGTAGGCGCGTACCGCCGAGCGGGCGATGCGCTCCATCCGCTCGACAGTCGGTGGCTCGATGGCGAGTTCGCGACAACGCCTTTCCAAGTGTTCGAGCAGTCATGCTAGATCGCTGCTGACGGCAGCGATGACGCAATCGCGCAGCCAGATCGCCAGGTTGTCGGCGTCGGTGACCGTCGCCTCGCGGAAGCCAAACAGCGCGCGAATCTCGGCGCGGGCGCGCTTCCAGGTCCGCTGCAACGGATCGTAGCGGTCAGGTAAGGTGGACTCCTGGCCGAGCTGACCCGCCACCTGCGCTTGCAGACCGGAATCGATCTTGGCCAGACTGGGCGGGAATCGCCCATGCTCCCGGTAGAACACGAGCAGTAACGCGAAACCGAGACGGTTGGCGGCGTTTTTCGCCATGACCAGCGCGTACTCCGTCGGGGTCAGCGGTGGTACGCGCTCGCTCGTCTCGTCGTTGAGTCCCATGGATTCAGTGCATGCCCATGTCGCATAAGTCCTAACTGAAACGACAACGACCACAAGGCTCGAACGAGGGCTTTTGGACTGTTGTAAAAGTCTGTCGCGAAACTAAACTGTTTCGCGATGATATTTGCAACATGGTGGTTGTGCCATGCTCCTGGGCTACGCGCGCGTTT
>NZ_JAYESN010000278.1:0-3645 GCF_034860625.1 Lamprobacter sp. | reverse complement strand
TTTGATCATCTCTCACACGCGCACCTCATGCGTTTCTTGGAGCACCGCATCGGTGATCCGAACCTGTTACGGATCATACGACGGTTCCTGAAGGCCGGCATCATGGAAGACGGCGTGTTCAGTGCGAGCGTTGAAGGTGCCCCGCAAGGGGGCCTGGTCTCGCCCGTACTCAGTAATATTTACCTGCACTACGTCCTCGACCTCTGGTTCGAGAAACGCTTTGCTAGGCACTGCACGGGCAAAGCCTACCTGATTCGCTACGCCGACGACGATGTGGCCTGCTTCGAGCACGAAGCCGATGCACGGGCCTTCCTCACGGCAATGACGCAGAGGCTGGCCGAGTTTGACCTGGAGGTTGAACCGAGCAAGACCGCGCTGCTGCCTTTTGGCAGTCAGCAACTGGGGCGCGCGCGACAGGAGGTCGGCGAACAGCGCAGCTTCAGCTTTCTCGGCTTCACCCACTACGTGGGTCGTAGTCGACGCGGGCGGTTTGTGGTCGGTCGCAAGACCGATCGCAAGCGGATGCGCAAGAAGCTCAAGGATCTGAACGAGCGCCTGCGCAGAATGCGTACCCAGGGTGCCGAGGCCATGCTGACGTTTCTCCAACGCCACTTACGCGGGCATATCCAATACGACGGTGTCAGCGGCAACAGCCGCGGACTCAACGCCTACTGCTATGTGGCCAGGGGGCTGCTTTTCCGATGGCTCAATCGACGCAGCCAGCGCCGCTCGCTGACGTGGGCGCGCTTCTTTGCAAGGATCGCCCCGCAGCTCCCGACCCCGCGGATCGTCCATCACCTCTACCCCGTCCCTTGCTGGATGACTTAGGCTGGGAGCCGGATGGTGTAACACTCCAAGTCCGGTTCTGCGAGGAGCCGGGTAATGAAGCTGCGCATGGTCAAAATAGTGTGGCACCGCCGGGAAACCAGGCGGAAACTGAGAAAACAAACCTTGACCTAAACGCGGACAAGTTCCCGGCTTACTCTCCGATATCGGTTTTCAAGATGAAGCATCTGTTGATCTTCGAGATCACTCGGGTAAAACGTGGGGCGAACGTGGTGTTCGACCAAATGTTTATGTCACAGGCAAACGTGGCCGGCTAAATATTCTCTCCGTGGTTACAGCAAAAGGAGTTTTTTACTATTATGTCACTGAAGACAATATTGATTCAGATAAACTTATCCAGTTTCTAGAGGAAATTATTGAGCAGCATGATCGAGTAATCTTTTTGATAGTCGATCGAGCCTCTTTCCATATTTCTCGGAAAGACCGGATTTTTGTTTGGCAACACCGCGAGCAAATTCGTCTTTTTATCTGCCAGCTTATAGCCCGGAATTAAATCCAGACGAACATGTTTGGGAGGAGATTAAGGATAAACAGCTTGGGCGAGAGCCAATAAAAAGCAAAAGCAACTTAAGAGAGCGCTTAAATTCTGCGTTGGAATCTTTGAAATCTAATGCGGAACGCATAATATCGTTTTTCCATCTCCCTGAAACACAATATGCTGCTGAATAAGAATGTCTGGATATCTTATTCAAAGGCTATAAAACCACCGCCTTTAGGCGGTCAGATTTATCTTTGAAGCCTTTTTCAAGGGTTGTTAGAGATGGAGTATCGCTACCAATGCCATGAACTTAAGCGGTGCGACGGTAGGCGTTATGGAATCCGACCTTGAGTTTGCCGGGGTTTTTGCGTGGGAACTGGCGGTCTGGACGCACCGCATCGACGGCCTTTGAAAGCTTGCCGATCAACGCTGTGAGGATATTTGTCGGCGCCTGCAGCGTACCAATCAGCAAGCGCACGAGGGTGTTTTTCATGGCCGAGAGCGTACTGGTCCAGCGCACCTGATAGCGGTGCTTGCGGGCGGCATAGCCACGTGAGGCGATGAGCTGGGCGATGACGCGCACCATGCTCGCGAGGTTCAAGGCGAGGATCTTGGCGTGGACGTCTTGCTGCACGGCGAGCACCGAGCGCCCGGAGACGTTTTCGATTTCCACCCAGCGCTTTTGGCGTTTGTCGCTCTCCTCGGCTCCCCAGCGGCGATGATAGAGCGCCTTGAACAGCCGTGCGGGCAAGCGCTCCTCCTCCAGGACCGAGGTGGCCAGCACCTCGGTCTCGCCCTCGGGCAGGCGCACCCGCACGAGGCGTACGCGAATGGGGTCGGTGGGCAGCCCCTGTTGGCGGCAGTCACGCGCCTGCTCGGCGGAGGGCGTCAAGGTGATGAGGGTGCTGGTGGCGTCGCTGTTCCAGAAGGGTTCAGCGGCGCTGAAATGCTCACGCGGGAGGCGCATGCAGAACTCAACGCCGCGCTGCAGGTGCATCACCATCAGCCAGAATGCCGGATAGCCGCGGTCGTAGAGGAGGAGATCCTCGGGGTGGGCGGCCTCGAGATGGGCGATCGCCAGCTCGCGCTCACTGACACAGTAGGCGGCCAGTTGGAAGTCGGCGACCAGCTCATGGCCGAGGTCATAGAGCATGGAGGCGCGGGCGAGCATCGGGCCACTGGGCTGGGCGCCGAAAGCGCGCTCAAGCGCGGGCGTGTTGGGCAAGCGCAGTGTCGTGCCGTCGACGGCGCGCAGTCGAAAGCCATGCCACAGCGGCGTCGCACAGCCTGCGCGGAAGGTCTCGATGGCTTGACGGTTCAAGGCCGCAAACACCTTCGCCGACAGGCGTTTGCGCGCCTTGCAGACGGCCGTTGGCGTGGGCGTGGCCGAGGCCTCGGGTTGCTCTTCAAGGGTCGCAAAGAAGCCCTCGAGCTCCTGCTCGGTGCTGCCTTTACGCAGATTCAGCAGCCACGTCACGAGACGATGGAACGGCAAATCACGCGTTCGGGTGAACGCCTTCTCGTTGAGGCGAAAACGCTCGATCCACGCCGGCGAGAACAACGCCTGCCTGAGCTGCTCATACACGGAAGTCATGCAGGATACATGCTGTGCTTCCTCGGTGCTCAGTGTGACGTCGTTCGTACGCTTCATCGAGACGTTGACTCCTGGTTTGATTAGGGAGTTAAGATCTTAACAAAATCAGATTGTTAAGCCTTAAGTTCATGACATTGGTATCGTTACGGTAGCCATACGGTTTTCAAGATTCAGTATCATTTTGTGTTTGTCACGAAATATCGCTATCACGTTCTAAAAGGAGACGTTGCCCTGAAAGCGCGCGAATTGATCCGCCAAACCTGTGAGGCGTTTGAGATCGAGATTCTCAAGGGCGTCGTGAGCAAAGACCACATCCATATTCTGGTCTCTGCGCCGCCAAATATGGCTCCGAGTGAAATCATGAGGCGAATTAAAGGGCGCACATCGACAAAGCTCTTTGAGACATTTCCGGCGCTAAAAAAGCGCTACTGGGGTCGGCATTTTTGGGCACGTGGCTACTTTTGTGTGACCTCCGGCGAGGTGACAGACGAGATGATCAAGCATTATCTTGAGCATCACTTCGAGCCACGGGCAGAGGACAATTTCCGGACAGAGACACCCTAAACGGGTCTATTTGACCCGTATCCGGACTTTCAGTCCGTAAATCCAACCCACCAGCTTTAGCTGGTGGTTGTTGAGTTGGAGCCGATGAGCGGATTCGAACCGCTGACCTACTGATTACGAATCAGTTGCTCTACCACCTGAGCTACATCGGCGAGAGGAAGGG
>NZ_JAYESN010000277.1:0-3659 GCF_034860625.1 Lamprobacter sp. | reverse complement strand
GGAGATATCGCCAGCAAAGTTGCCGTGCACCGAGTCGTATTTCAGCATGTAGGCCAGGTAATCGGGATCGAGCAGGTCATTGATGCCGACGACCTGCATGTCCGGAAAATCCTTCGCGATAGCGCGGAAGGCCATACGACCGATACGACCAAAGCCGTTGATGCCAACTTTAAGTGTCATGGGGGGAACTCCTCGTAGACGAGTGCTAAAGAACAGGTGAGATACCGATTCGCCCTGTCAGCGTCAGCCGGACTGCTACGCTGTACAAGGCGACCGATGTAGGCTTCAGAGCAGGCTGTCGACGGCCTCGGCGACGGCCTCGGCGGTGACGCCGAATTCCTTGTAGATGGCCGGTGCTGGAGCGGACTCGCCAAAGCGGTCGACACCAATGATCTTGCCGTGCATGCCGACGTACTTCGGCCACAGGCTGGTGACACCAGCCTCAACCGCGACGCGCGCCTTGACCGCATCCGGCAGGACCGACTCCTTATAGGCCGCGTCCTGGGCATCAAAGGTATCCATTGAAGGCATCGAGACGACCCGAACCTTGCGGCCCTTGGCGCTCAGCTGCTCAGCCGCCGCCGTCGCCAGCTCGACCTCGGTGCCGGTACCGATGATGATGGCGTCTGGCGTGCCGTCGCAGTCGCGCAGCACATAGGCGCCCTTCTCGATCGCGCGCATCTGCTCCTCGCTGCGCTGCATGTGCGGCGCACCTTGGCGCGAGAAGATCAGCGCGGTCGGCGCATCGCCGCGCTCGATCGCAAGCTTCCAGGCCACCGCGCTCTCGACCGCATCACAGGGACGCCAGGTCGACATGCGTGGGGTCAGACGCAGGATCGAGACCTGCTCGACCGGCTGATGGGTTGGGCCGTCTTCGCCAAGACCGATGGAATCATGGGTGTAGACGAAGATCGGATTGATCTTCATCAGCGCCGCCATGCGCACCGCGTTACGGGCGTATTCCATGAACATCAGGAAGGTGGCGCCATACGGCTTGAGGCCGCCATGCAGCGTCACACCATTCATGATGGCCGACATGCCGAACTCACGCACGCCGTAGTAGACATAGTTGCCGCTGGCATCGTTCGGGCTGACGCCCTTGGCGCCGGACCAGAGCGTCAGGTTGGAGCCGGCCAGATCGGCGGAGCCGCCAAGCAGTTCGGGCAACAACGGCGCAAAGCCGTTGATCGCATTCTGCGAGGCCTTGCGCGTGGCGATCTTCTCGGCTTTCGCGTCGACGGATTTGATGAACTCCCACGCCTTGGCGTCGAAGTCCTCGGGCAGTTCGCCCGCCATGCGGCGCTCGAACTCAGCAGCCTCGGCCGGGAAAGCGGCTTTATAGGCAGCGAACTTGTCGTTCCAGGCGCTCTCTGCAGCACTACCACGGGTCTTGGCATCCCAGCCTGAGTAGACCGCTTCCGGGATCTCGAACGGCGCATGCGTCCAGCCCAAGGCTTCGCGGGTCAGCGCGATCTCGTCATCGCCGAGCGCAGCGCCGTGACATTCCTCTTTACCTTGCTTGTTCGGCGAGCCGAAACCGATGATGGTCTGACAGCAGATCAGGGTGGGCTTGTCCGTGACCGCCCGTGCCTCCTCGATCGCGGCCTTGACGGCCTCGGCATCATGACCGTCAACCTTCGGGATCACATGCCAGTTGTAGGCCTCGAAGCGCTTCGGCGTGTCGTCGAGGAACCAGGCTGGGGTATCGCCATGGCCGCGCACCTCTCCGTCGATCGAGATGTTGTTGTCGTCGTAGAAGGCGATCAGCTTGCCTAGGCCGAGCGCGCCAGCCAGCGAGCAGGTCTCGTGCGAGATGCCTTCCATCAGGCAGCCATCACCGAGGAAGACATAGGTGAAGTGATCGACGATCTCATGGCCGGGCTTGTTGAACTGCGCAGCCAGCACCTTCTCGGCCAGTGCCATGCCAACGCCGTTGCTGACGCCCTGACCCAGCGGACCGGTGGTGGTCTCGATACCCGGCGCGTAGCCGTACTCGGGATGGCCCGGGGTTTTGGAGTGCAACTGGCGGAACTGTTTGATGTCCTCGATACTCAGATCGTAACCGGTGAGATGGAGCAACGAGTAGAGCAGCATCGAGCCATGGCCATTCGAGAGCACGAAGCGGTCGCGGTCAGGCCAGCTCGGATTCTGCGGATTGTGCTGCATGTAATCGTTCCACAGCACTTCGGCGATATCCGCCATGCCCATTGGCGCGCCCGGGTGTCCAGAGTTGGCTTTCTGGACCGCATCCATGCTAAGCGCACGGATGGCGTTGGCTAGTTCTCTGCGTGAGGACATCTGCCCCTCCTGATCAAGTTTCTTGCGGGTGACTAAATTATTCGTGTACGTACAATCGCGCCTCGACCGAAGCGGCCGCGGCGGCTAGTACGTCTGCACGGCAGCGGATCGCGCGTCGTTGCTATAAGGACCCGAACCCAAGCGGCGATAGCCAACCTGGAGGTCAATGCCCTGGATATTCTTTTGGATGGCAAATGAGGTCGAGCAGCCGAACGCCTGGGCAAGGCCGCCGCTGACAGCGGGCATAAGCCGATTATTCTCGCCGAAACCCGACCGATTAGCCAAGATAATTGCCTCGATTCAGGGTCGAGCTGCGTTACCAGATCCCAATATTAAGGATTACTGAAGCGTTTTACGCAAGTACTCTCGGCTGCATCAGATCCTCACAACCTCCTCTTGATGACTCGGATCTCAAGCCGAGCGAAATACTTAGAGGGGATACCTCATGCAGATTATCCAGGGCCGACCGAACCCTCAGCACGCACGTCGACCCTCGGCTGACTCAATGATCAATCATCCCGCCACTTGATCGAGCAACCGACACTCGGAATCTGATGCTCGGGGCCGCGGCCGGTCTCGGCGACCTGCTTCATCGCCTCGAACAGATCCCGACGGACGCCTTCCGGCGCGGTCTCCTTGCGACTTTCGTCGAGCCGGCCTCGATACTGCAGCTCGAGCGCAGCGTTATAGCCAAAGAAATCCGGCGTACAGATCGCTCCGAAGGTCTTGGCAACCTGCTGACTCTCATCGATGAGATAGGGAAACGGGAAATCGTACTCGAGCGCAACCGCCTTCATGTTCTCGAACGCATCTTCCGGATAGTCCGCTGGGTCGTTCGCCATGATGGCGACGCTGCCGACCCCGAGGGTCATCAGTTCGCGCGTATCGCGCACCAGTCGCTCGCGAACCGCCTTCACATACGGACAGTGGTTGCAGATGAACATGACCAAGAGGCCGTTGGGCCCCACACAGTCATCGCGCCGCCAGGTCCGACCATCGACCCCTGGAAGCGCAAAGTCAGGCGCCTTCTGACCAAAGTCGCAGACCGGCGTTTCGAGTGAAACCATGGCTAAAGACCCTCTTCAGTCGTCAACTTTATGTAGGGGCCTATGGTAACCCAACAACGACTCGACCCAAGCCCCCAAGTGCACACTGGTTATCGGCCTTTTCGTGGAAGACTCACGGCAATAACAGCTCATTCAGTGGGTCAAGCAGACCTTTACAGCACACTGTTTTTGCTATGATTACTGATGCCGACAAAGCCCTCGCGCGAGGGCCTTGAGTCGCCGAGACCCCTGTGAACACGCGCCGCGATCGTTTACACTGATCTGCTCTCGTCCATTGATTAACCGTTCGCAACT
>NZ_JAYESN010000276.1:0-3691 GCF_034860625.1 Lamprobacter sp. | reverse complement strand
AAGCTGCGCAATCTGGCAAAGCGGCCCCCTGGCTTCTTCAGTTCCACCCCTCGCCGTCAAGGTCCGCCTGCCTCCCGGTGTCTCTGCGGCTATGGCTCGCGCTCAACTGCGGTCTCAGCTCGGGCTTTCCTCTTAATTCCGTCTTAAATCAATCGAGGTTCTGTCATGCAATACACAAAAAAAATCTGCCGCGGTGTCTTTCAATATTTGCCATCTCATGCGCGTGAGTTCGCCCTGTCTCAATTTTCCAATCGTAACAACCCTTCGGGTCCAGGTGATGGTTATGTTTACGAATGGGTCGTTGAAAATCCGCCGTCGTTATATATCGGCCCCTTGCCTTATGTCTCCAGTTTAAGGCGCATTCGGCGGTATCAGAATTACCCGCAAGGTTTCTAGGCTTTAGTCCCCACTGGGCAGGCTTCTTGTCTGCCCTTCACTCCGCAAAAAAGGAGCACATCATGTCATCAAACGGTATCAATAAGGCCATCGTCATTGGTCGTTTAGGCGCAGATCCAGAGCTCAGGCAAACCCAAACCGGCAACGCCTTTTGCACCCTGTCGCTGGCCACCTCGGAGGCTTGGAAAGATAAGACCTCGGGTGAGCCAAAAGAGCGCACTGAATGGCATCGGGTCGTGTTCTGGGGTCGCCTCGCCGAGATCGCCGCTCAGTATCTGGCCAAGGGTTCGCGGATCTACATTGAGGGTCCGCTACGCACGCGCAAATGGACGGATCAGAACGGACAAGACCGCTACACCACAGAGATTCACGCTCAGCAAATGCAGATGTTGGACGGGAAAGCGAGCGGTGAGGCTTCGTCCCGCCCGCAGACGGCAGCGCAACCCAACCAAACCCAGCCGCCACCGTCATTCAATGAATCGGCTGATTTTGATGATGACATTCCATTCTGAATAAGAATCATTGTAAAAGGTCGCCGGTTCTCCGGTGACCTTCCCCGTAATGATCGGTTTAACTGGCCATTGACTCAACCCCGGAGGATCGTCCATGTCTTTGTCCCCGTTATTCGATTCAACTGTTGAGATCAACATCTACAGCCGCGCCGAAGCCCTTGATGATGGCGTGCTAGTCGATGTGACTCGGCAGGCAAAAGAGTATGGCTTTAAGGTTCCAGTCGCGCTGACCGCCGCTGTTTGGGCGGATTGCATTACTTGGGATAGCGCGGTTGAGGTCTACCCGCAGGATGAGCAAGGTCGACTTAGGGATCTGCTGTGGATGGCTCACTTTGAAGCCCGCCGCCGCCGCAATGCTCAGATTGTGCCATTTGGCCTGCTCAGAGTGCCGCATCGAGGCAAGAAGCCGGAACTCATCCAGCTGATCATGCATATCGGTCCCGGTGACCACGCCGAGCCGGTGATCACCATCATGCAGCCTGGGGAGGATTGATCCATGGGCGCTTGGGAAGTTGCCCCCTTCCAGCGCCCGGTTTTCCAATTTGCCACTGTCATTCAATCAGGAGACTTATCATGTCTGAGCTGACCTTAATTCCCAAAGCTTATCTCCAGTCCAGATCGCGCAATGGCCAAGTCATACTGGCTATTCACTCTGTAGACTGCGATCACGTTTCAGGTTATGAGTTTCATCTGCTTCCAGCAAAAGATATTACAGTCGCAAACAAACTTATCAATTTCGAGTTGCACTGCAAAGAAGGTTCATGGCACTGGCATCTCGTCCCGCTTGAGCATTGGGATTCGGTGTTATCCCCGGATCAGCCGCAAGCCGTGAGTGCATAGCGTACTGACCACAACGTGTGCTTGGAAGGTTGCCCCCTTTCAAGCGCCCGGTTTTCAACGTGCCACTGTCATTCCATCGGGAGATTCATCATGTCCAAGAACCGCCGGATATCCAGCGTTTATCTGCAATCAAGATCACGCAATGGCCAAGTCATCTTGGCGATCTATTCCACTGATTGTGATCATGTTTCTGGTTACGATTTTTATCTGCTACCAGCAAATGAACGTGCAGTTGCGGACAAGCTTAATCATTTTGAGCTTTACTGCTGCGAAGGTCCATGGCACTGGCATCTCGTCCCGCTTGAGCATTGGGATTCGGTGTTATCCCCGGATCAGCCGCAAGCCGTGAGTGAATAACGTACTGACCACAACGAGTGCTTGGAAAGTTGCCCCTTTCCAAGCGCCTCTTTCCAAAGCGCCACTGTCATTCCATCAGGAGTACAAATGTTTATCAACACCGTCGACCTTTATGGCTGGCCCGAGGACGAGACGACTTATTCACAAGACAAAGTCGCTCAGCTTCGCCCCACGATGATGGAACTCCGTCAAACGCTCGAGGAGCTTGATCCAAGGCTACCTAGTCATGCCGAGGCAGGCAGCGACGACCTGAAAGACATCAAGGTCTTCATCCAGCGCGTCATCAAGTTGTTCGATGACTCTCCAGAGTATTGGAGCGAGGAGTATCTGCGCGAGGTCGATGCATCATGAGTAGCGTTAGCATTCCGCTTCACGACGCCAAATCCTTCATTCCCCAACAAGCGCCCATGGTTGAGCATGACCATTTGTGGTGGATCAACGACGCCGCGCGCATGGTGCGGACAGAGGACTGGTCAGAGCTTAATCCAGAGCACATCCGCCATCTGATCGAGGAGGTTCGGGATCTGAATTGTCTACTCGATAAGGGTTGGGTCTTGAATCCGCCCGAGCCGTTCTAGCCATTCTCACCCACCGATCCAGCCGCAAGGATGCGGCAACACCTACGGAGTCCATCCGATGACCATGATCAACTTCACGTTCAGAGGCTTACCAGGTCGCGCCGAAATCCTACCGGACGAGACCTATGTCACTTGGGGCGGAGCTGGCTTCCAGATCACCGCCGCGCCGCCCGCCATGCGTGCCGCCATCGTTGCAGCCATGACTCCAGTCCAAGACGAAGAGCGCGAGCGCTGCTGCTCCGGACTCAGCCGCTCGAGCGACAACGGCATGCACTTAGATCAGACCCTTTCCACCTAGCGCATCCGCCTGGCGCTCGCGAGGTTGCCCCCTCCGAGCGCCTGTTTTTCTGCCACTGTCATTCCTCCCTAGGAGCGTCTCTATGTCACACATCCATTTAACGGAGCAAGCGGCTCAAATCCAAGAATTGCTAGCAATTTGGCGTATTGATCAGGAAATCGCGCAGCGCATCGATCCGATCATCACTAGTAGTACCTTGATCAATGCCGAGATCAATCGCATCGCGGCACTGCCGATCGGTCCAGAACTCCAAGATCGCCAAAACGAAGCCCAGCAAATCAAGGATTCGACGCTTGCCCTTTTGCACCGGAAATACAGCCAAGCCAAGGCTTACGAGTCTGAGCGAGCCTGGGATGCGAAAAGGAAGCGCAAAGCGCTTTAAGACTGATCCGGCTTGCTTGGACGATCCGGCTATCGTTGCGGTCGCAGGAAGGCGCCCACAGCTCGCCTCTTTCCCGATCCGGTGCAGCGGCCGATCCGCTGTTCGGCTTGGATCATTCCGGGTCCTGAGCGCAACCATTTCGCAACGCGTACAGCACCGCGACGTAGCCGTTCTTGGTCAGCTTCAACGCGGGCTCAAGCGACTCCAGCGCCGACCACTCGATTCCGTCGATCCTGAGTCCCTTCACAAGCTCCACGTCATCCATCAGTTCTTTCAGTCCGAACGCGAGGTTCGGATTCTGGGTCACCGACATCAGCCATTGCTCGTC
>NZ_JAYESN010000275.1:0-3692 GCF_034860625.1 Lamprobacter sp. | reverse complement strand
GGCGGTTGCGCGCACACCGATACCACGTGCGGCAAGGAGGATGATCTGGGCGCATTGTGTCGGCGCGCCAGGGCCTCCAGGGCGCGCATGTCTTTGTCGGAGACCTCAACGGGAGCGGCGGTACAGCGTGGCATCAGCGAGAACCTCAGATCAGGAGCAATGCGAGTGACGCGTCATGATAACGTCACTATTTGGGAACGGTCTCGGGTATTTAACAGGGCTGCACTCGATGCATGCTCTGTGCGACGATCCGGTCCATCACCACGGGGATTCCGAGCTTGCGCCACTTCTCTGAGCCTTCCTTGGGAATCAGTACTCGTCGTGCTGGTTTGAACGGGTAGGTTCCTACGGTTGGGCCCCTCGGGACTCTTCTCGATGCCCTTGGTCGGAGGCACATAGGCGCGCGGGAGCAGCCGCAGGCGGCGGGCGTAGCGGTAGAGGCTGCCCAGCTGGGTGATATAGCGGTTGATGGTGGAGCCGGCCAGCGGCTGACCGGCGGGCTGAGTGGCGCCATGGCGGCGCGGCTTCAGGCGGCCACGCTCGGCGAGCGCGACCAGGGCAATATCCACATCGTCTGCGGTGATCTCGGCGAACTCGCAGGGACCGAACCGCTCACGCCAGAATTCCAGGCGCGAGAGGGTTGCTCGGTCGAACTCACGCGATGCCACATAGGCATCGATCAAGGCGTCCAGGGTCGCCATGGCAGTGTTACCTCGTCATGCGTCACGATCAGAACCGTTTCTGATCGCCGTGGCGGCGCATTAACCGAAGAACACCAATAACTTGGAGCGGGAAACGAGACTCGAACTCGCGACCCCAACCTTGGCAAGGTTGTGCTCTACCAACTGAGCTATTCCCGCTAGGAGCCCTCTAGAATACCATTGCTGATTCTTTTGTCAAGCACAGCTGACGAAAAACATCCGGGTTACAGGGCATTCGCATGAAGCATCATAAAGCTGCCGAGGCTGTTCTAGCATTTGCTGCCTACTGCCTAGCTTAGGCACGCACGATGTGATCAGCCGGCTCGCGATAACGGCCGCGGGTATCCACGATCAGCGGCGCATGCGCCTTGATCAACTCATAATCGAAACGGTCGTGATCGGTCGCCAGCAGCACACAATCCGTCGCCGCCAGGGTCTCTGGCGTCAATGGCACTGACTCGAGATCAAAGTCATGCTTGCGCATCGGCAGGAAGCGCGGCACATGTGGGTCGGAATAGCTAATCTCGGCACCCTTCTCCTCGAGCAACTCCATCAGTTCCATCGAAGGCGATTCACGCCGATCGTCGACATTCTTCTTGTAGGCGATGCCCAGGACCATGATCCGCGCACCCTTCACCGCCTTGCCTCGCGCGTTGAGGGCGTCAGTCACTTTACCGACCACCCAGAGCGGCATGTTGGTATTGACCTCACCGGCCAGTTCGATAAAACGCGTGCTCAGCCCGTACTCTCGGGCCTTCCAGGTCAGATAGAACGGGTCGATGGGAATGCAGTGGCCGCCCAGCCCAGGCCCGGGATAGTAGGGCGTGAAGCCAAACGGCTTGGTCGCGGCTGCACGAATGACCTCATGGATATCGATGTCCATGCGATCACAGACGACTTTCAGTTCGTTGACCAGACCGATGTTGACCGCGCGGTGGATATTCTCCAGTAGCTTGGTCATCTCCGCAGCCCGGGTTGAACTGAGCGTCACCACCTGATCGATCACCTGCCCGTAGAGGGCCTCACCCACTGTGGTACAGGCTGGGGTGACGCCGCCCAAGACCTTCGGGATCGTGCGCGTATTGAAGTTCGGGTTGCCCGGGTCTTCTCGCTCTGGGGAGAACACCAAGAAAACATCTTCACCCACCGTCAGCCCGGTCGACTCGACACGCGGACGGAGCTCTTCTTCGGTAGTGCCAGGCCAGGTCGTGCTCTCCAGCGAGATCACCTGCCCCACGCGCAGATACGGCACGATGGCCTCGGTCGTGCCGATCACATAGCTGAGGTCCGGCTCACGATACTTGTTCAATGGGGTTGGAACGCAGAGGATCAGCGCATCGCAGTCGCCTGCACGGCTGAAATCGGTGGTGGCCTCGAAGCCCTGCTTGAGCGACTCATTGATCGACTGCGCACTGATGTGTTCGATGTAGGACTGGCCCGCATTGAGCTTATCAACCTTTTCGGCGTCGATATCGAGTCCGAGCACCCGATAGCCAACTTCAGTGTAGCGCAGCATCAGGGGCAGCCCGACATAGCCGAGCCCGAGGATACCAATCAGCGCCTGACGGCTGTTGAGGCGATCAATAAGCTCCACTTTTGCTTCTCCGAAAGAATAAGCAACAAAATAGTCGACAAGGTTAGTTGTCGTATTTACGCAGGATGTCTTTCTTCGCCCGCTGATATTCGCGCGCGCTGATCAACCCCTGCTCATAACTCGCATTCAGGTCCATCAACTCCTGCCCCATCGTGGTGCTGGTTGCGTTCACGTTTGTTTTGGCGCCGCCCCCACCGCAAGCAGCAAGGCTCAGCATCACGAGGGTGAGGATCACGCAGTTGCGAAGGACGATTGGATGCATCGCTAATGCCTGAAATCGATTTTGTTGGAGTGTACCTCTAGGCGTCGACGAGTGCATCGACAATGCGCCGTTGCTCGACCTCGGTTAGATGCGGGTGCATCGGCAGACTCATGATCTGCTCGGCAGTGGCTGCGGCGATCGGCGTGCACTCCGGACAGCAGAGATGGGCATAGGCCGGTTGCTGATTCATCGGCATCGGATAGTGCACGGCGGTCGGGATACCCGCCTCTCTGAGTCTGGCCTGAACGCCATCGCGGTTCTTGACCCTTAGGCTGTATTGGGCGAAGACGCTGGTTCGATCCGGCGCTGGCCAAGGCAGCACTGTGAAAACCTGATCTGTCCCGGTTTCACCGGTGAAAACCTGGTCTGACCGAGTCTCCGCTTGCTCTGCTCCGGTTTTCGCTCTAGCTGCCTGGAGCAGTTCATGATAGCGGCGCGCAACGGCTTGGCGTTGCGCGATGTCTTGCTCGAAGCGTTCGAGGTTGGCGAGCACGACCGCGCATTGCAGGCTATCCATCCGGCCGCCGATGCCGATGCGCCCGTGGATGTAGCGCGCGCTCTGGCCATGCACACGGATCTCGCGGCAGGCTTGCGCGAGGGTATCGTCGCTGGTGAAGATGGCGCCACCATCGCCGTAGCCACCAAGCGGCTTGCTCGGAAAAAAACTGGTGCAGCCGATGGTGCTCAGGTTGCCGCTCTTGTGGCCTTTGTATTCCGCGCCAAAGCTCTGGGCGGCGTCTTCGATGACCGGCAGGTTGCCATGGCGGGCGGCAATGGCGTTGATCTCATCCATCTCCGCCGGTTGCCCGTAAAGGCTCACGGGCATAATCGCCTTGGTGTTGTCGCTGATCTTGGCTTCGATCAGCGCAGCATTGATGTTGCAGGTCCCGGGCTCGATATCGACGAAGACCGGCGTCGCGCCCACCAGCAGGATCACCTCAACCGTCGCGACGAAGGTGAACGGCGTTGTGATCACCTCATCGCCCGGCCCAATGCCCAGCGCCATCAGGCTGATCAGCAGCGCATCGGTGCCGCTGGCCGCGGTGATGCAATGCTGGGCGCCGGTATAGGCGGCGAGGCGCTGCTCCAGTTCGGTTACCTCGGGGCCCAAGATGTATTGACCATGATGAAGGAC
>NZ_JAYESN010000274.1:0-3696 GCF_034860625.1 Lamprobacter sp. | reverse complement strand
CTGCCACGGGTAGTCAAGCTGATGGACGAGGAGGCCATTCCCGCCACGTTTTTCTTCCCCGCCTGGAGCCTGAAAATCGCCCCGCAGCAGGCGGCGCTGATCCAGGCATCCGGGCAGCATGAAATCGCCGTGCATGGGTGGATCCATGAGCGTAACAATACGCTGGACGCCGAAACCGAGGAGCGGCTGCTGCGCCAGGCCATGGACACCATAGAAGGCATCGCAGGCGAACGCCCGGTTGGCTACAGAGCGCCATCCTGGAACCACAGTGCGGATACGCTGCGCATCGTGCGCCAACTGGGCTTCCTCTACGAAAGCTCACTGATGGCCGACGATCGCCCCTACGAACTGCTGCAAGCGGGCGAGGCGACAGGCATGGTAGAACTGCCGGTGGACTGGATCCTCGATGATGCACCGCTGTTCAACCCACTGGGCGATCGCTATATGAACCCGCGGGACGTGATGCAGGTGTGGATCGATGAGTTCGACATGGCCTGGGAGGAAGGGACCATGTTCCTGCTTACCCTGCACCCTCACGTCATTGGCCACCGCTCCCGCCTGGTCGCACTGCAAGGCCTGATCGAGCATATCAAGGCAAAGGGCGGCGCCTGGTTTGCCACCCATGCCGAGGCCGCGCGCTATGTGCGAGAGCAAGCCGGGCTGGACCCGGCGCCGTGATCAAGGCGACTTTTTCAATAGCCTGTTCAGCAGCCATCAGCTTGAGTATTCTGTTACCCGGCATGTCGCTCAGTTACTTGGGGCAGCCATGGCCAGCGTAACCTTCGATACATTCAAACTTGTTGATCGGCTCAAAGCGGCTGGATTCGCAGATGATCAGGCAGCGACAATTGTGCGGATCATTAGTGAATCACAAGAGGAGTTATTGACCAAACAGGACTTGCAGCTTGAACTCGCACCATTGAAGTCTGATTTGGCCGTATTGAAATGGATGACCGGCCTCATGCTTGCCGGTGTACTGAGCCTTATTCTGACGTCTTTTTTCTAATCATCTTTGAGGAATCAACTGGCGCCAAGCGCGCGCGGTATCGCGGCATGCTGCTGGGGGTGCAGGGCGGCGACCGCCGTGCGCAGGGCCTCGCTGCCGCGGATGGCGCCGTAGCTCAGCCTGGCCTTTTGCAGTTCAGCGCAGTGCACCCAGTCAGTGCCAGCCAGCGCCAGCAACTCGCCCAAGTTCAGGACATGAGGTCGACCGTATGCTGAAGCTGAGCGACAGCCTGCTGCTCACCGCGGCCGCGGCCGGTATCACACTGGCACTGATGGGGTTGGCAGATGGAGGTAGAACCCCGCTGGATGCAGCGACCGCGGCGCGCGTCAATGAAGCACCAATTGCCACGGATGAATGGCGCAGCCTGCTGGAGCGGCGCGCGCAGGCGGGCGTGCCAGCGGAGGCCCTCACCGACACGCTCGATCAGTTGATTGACGAGGAGCTGTTGATTCAGCGGGCGGCGGAGCTGGGCATACTGCGCCGCGACTCGAATGTGCGGGTGGCCATTGTGGAAGCAATGCAAAAGGCCATCTTCAACGAGGCACGCGGGCACAGTGCATCTGAAGCGGAGCTACGCGCCTTTTATAACGACAACAGGGCGCTGTTTGCTGAGCCTCTTAGGCTGCAACTGGACGGGCTGCAACTGGAGGGTTTGCAACTGGAGGGTTTGCAGCTGGAGGGCCTGCAGGACAGCGGCGGCGTGGGGGCGGCTGGGGCGAGGGCCGGGGCAAAGGTCGAGGCAAGAGCGGTAGCAGCGATGGCCGCATTGCGCGCGGGTGTCGCCATCGAGGCGTTGGTAGCGTCCGATGCTGCGCTCTCGCCGTTGCAACTGCCACCGGTCGCGCTGAGCGTGGATGCTCTGAGCGCTCGTTTCCCCGAGCTTGCCACCGACACATTGACTGCGGCGGTGCAAGGCGAGGTGATCTCTCATGCCAGCGCGCGCGGGCTATACCTGCTCAGGGTTGTCAGCCGCCACGAGGCCAGCGTACCCGCCTTTGAGGCAGTACGGGATGCTGTACTCAATGAATGGCAGCTGCAGCGCCTGGACGCAGCCTACAAGGAACACCTCGGCTGGCTCAGGGAGCGCGCAGATATCCGCATAAATCAGCAGTTGGCTTACTGAGGTGTGCCTGCGCCGGCTCTTGCCGCTCTTGCCGCTCTTGCTTCCATTAACCGCCCTACTTCTGCTGCCTCTCTTACTACTGCTGCATGCACCGCAGCTGCACGCGCATTCGCTGGGCGAGAGCTATGGTGTGCTGCGCCTGGATACCACCGAGCGCCGCATCAGCGTGACCTACAACATGCGGCGGGATCAGTTCCTGCAGCTGGCCGAGCCACAGGTGTTTGCCCTGCGCACACCGCTTGAAGTGCTCGCAACTACCGTGCGCAACCGCTATCAGCTGCGCACAGCGGGCGCTGCCTGTACACAGAGTCGCTTCGCGGTGCGTGAATCCGAGGCGTTTCTGCAGGCCAGTTTTGTGGCGGTCTGCCCCGAGCCCGGGCCGCTGTCCCTGCACAACGATGCCTTCTTCGACCTGCTGCCTGATCACCTGCATTTTGTGCGCGTCAGCACCACAGATGGGCGCTTAATCGCCGAACAGGTGCAGGACCGCAGCATGCGAGACTGGGTGATTCCCGAGGTGCCCTCCACCGCGCTGACGCCGCTCGCCCAGCGCTATCTGCGCCTGGGGATGGATCACATGCTGTTCGGGTTCGACCACCTGGCATTTCTGGCGTCTGTACTGCTGCTGGCCCAGGGTTTGAAGCCGCTGTTGCTGGCGATCACCGGCTTCACTCTGGGCCACAGCGTGACGCTGGCACTCACTGTGCTGGGTTTTGCGGTGCCGAGCAGCGCGCTGGTGGAAGCCCTGATCGGCCTGACCATCGCGCTGGTAGCCGCAGAGAGTGTGTTTCTGCGTCAAGCACGCCTCACCACCTACGCCCTGCTGGTCTTTGGCGCGGGCGTCCTACTGGCGACTTACAGCGCGCTGCGCGGCTGGCCTGATCCAATCGCCATGGTGGGCATAAGCCTGTTTTTCAGCGCCTATCTGCTGTTGGCTGAGCGCAGACCGGGCTGGCGGCCCACCCTGCTCCCCCTGCTGACGGCGTTCTTCGGGCTGATACACGGCTTTGGCTTTGCCGGCTCACTGCTGGACATCGGCCTGCCAGGGGAACACCTGGCGGTGGCACTGGCCGTGTTCAATCTTGGCATTGAGATCAGCCAGGTCCTGATCGTGGCAGCCGTGCTGGCGCTGCTGGCCGCAATGCAGCGGCTGGTGCCACGCTCTGTGGCGCTGAGCAGCGCCGGGCATACTGCGCTTGCCAGTGCGCTGGTGGCGCTGGGCATGTATTGGTTTGCGCAGCGCGCCTTTGCCTGAGCGCGGGCTAGCGCCGCTCGGGTGGGGTACCGTAAGGATACATCTCGCTCAGGTCTGCATTCTCGTAGGTGAGTGAGTCCAGCCTGACCGTGCCGACAAACCCGCCTGGCGCGTCGACGATATAAATGGATCGGGCATAGCCGGTCTCGTCGAAGCCGCGGCGAAAGTGCACTCGGGACTTGGTAACGAAGGCCTGGAAATCATCCGGGTCCAAGCCGCCCACTTCCAGCTGTTCGGTCCAGATCACCTGGCTCAGTGCCGGTGTGATGATCAGTGCATTGCCCTCGCCGAAGGCCACCACCGCAATGGTAT
>NZ_JAYESN010000273.1:0-3734 GCF_034860625.1 Lamprobacter sp. | reverse complement strand
CAGCAGGCGCCAGGCGCACTGGCAGGAAGCGCTCGTCGGCGTGAAGGCGAAGTGCTGCGGGTGGTTGTTGGTGAAGTAGTAGGCTGGCTCCGTTGCGGATCGATACCTGTGGCCCTAAGGCCTCGGTTAGTGCTACGGGTGGCGATCTGATGATGGGCTGTTCTGACCATCGTTCGATGTTCCTGCAGTCATCCTTTTGTCCTGGGCCGGAACGGCGCTAAGTCTGCGTCCGAGTATAACGCCAGATATGACTGTCGGTCATCGTTCGCCGCCTCGTTCGCCAGAAATGGCGAGGCAGGAGCCGAGCATGGCAGCGCGCCGGGGCGCCTGTCTCGCGCGAGGTGCGCGTGTTGATGTTGGACGTCGGCGGTGTGGTGCTCGAGCACGGGGGCGCCTGGCTGAGCGATGCCGGCTCGGCGCTGGTCGATGAGGGCGGCGCGGTGCTGACCGATGCCCTGCAGGGGGCTGGTGAAGTGAACCTGAGCGCCCTCCTCCCGCGCCTCGGTGATCTGTTGCCGGACGCGAGGACGCTATTGGGTGATCTGCTCGGTGGCCTGGTCGAGGATTGGTGGCCGCAGCCGACGCTGCCGGTGGGTGGTGGCGACTTGCCGCGGGTGGCCGGCAGCTTTTCGGCGGCGAAGGATCTGTTGTACGAGCAGGTGTATCGCGGTCAGCGGGTGACGGCCTACTGTGGCTGCACCTATAACGGCCGGCGCGAGGTGGATCTCGGGAGCTGCGGGCTCGAGGGGTTTGCGGACACTGCGCGAGCGCGGCGGGTGGAGGCTGAGCATGTGTTTCCAGCGGCGCAGTTTGGCAACTTCAGGCGGTGTTGGCGTGATCCTGGCCGGTACAGTGCCTGTCGGCAGAAGGATGGGGATCTGGTCTCGGGGCGCGAGTGTTGCATGCGAGTGGATGAGACCTTTGTTGCGGCGCACAACGATTTGCAGAACTTGATCCCGGCGGTGGGGATGATCAATGGGGATCGGCGGGATTACAGTTGGGGGATGGCGCCGGGTGGCAAGCGCTATGGGAGCTGCGGGATTCGGATTGATTCAGGCGGGCGACGGGTGCAGCCGCCGGATGCGCTGCGCGGGGATATCGCGCGGATCATGCTGTATATGCGCGATATCGATGGGTTTCGGTTGTCGCGGCAGGATGCGCGGTTGTACGAGGCTTGGGATGAGCTTGATCCGGTGGATGCTTGGGAGCGGAAGCGGCAGGCGCGGATTGCGCGGTTGCAGGGGGTGGAGAATGGGTATGTTTTGGGTGAGTAGTTAACGCCATGCTCAGCCGAGCCGGTTGAGCGAGAGCGAAACCGGCTTCGGCTGGAGCACCGTGTTAGGCCGACAATTGATTTACTGTGGTCACGCCGCGCGGAAAAGCGCTTGTTCCAAAGCCATGGGAATACTCAAAGGGTAAAAGCGATCCTTGGCGTATGCATAATCCTCGCCGCTTTCGTCGATGACCCGAAAATATCCATGAGATGCCGCGCTTTCGTCGGTCAAAATTTCATAGATTTTTCCGATTTCCAGTGACGCTGGATATCCGTCGTTGTTGATGCAGACCGCAAAAGTTGAACTTTCTGTGTGGGGGGTATTCATAATGCTAGTCAAAAAGCGGTAATTTGAGTTTGAATTCTTTCTTGCCGATGCCGTGAGCCTCGTACCAATGGATCTCAGCTGTATGAACAGTGCCGTCTAACAAACGGACGGCTGCAAAACCTTTCAATTTTCTCCATTTGCCGCGCCCGTATTGTCTGTTCAACCTCGTCAAATCTCGAATTCCCGTTCCGGTCGCAATTGGCTGAATTTCCCTTATGCTACCGACGATTTCGAAATCCATAGTAGAGTCAACAAGTGTTCTTTATTATTGCCTAACGTTAGCCATCACCCGACGCAGAAGGAGCGCTAGCGACTGTAGCGGTCGGGTGGATGGCCTTGTTGGGCATCTTTTCAAGCAAGACTTCTAAGCTGCCGCTATGCGCCTTGAGATATTCTTTTTCTTGTACCCATGACATACCTTGGGTTTCTTGTGACATCCTGTCTCTGATATTTCTCATTAACTCAACGGACTTAATCTTCATAATCTATCACCTCTATTGGCGTGCGAATCTCTAATATCGGATATCCGAGCCTTAAATTCACAGAATTATAGCCATGTATTCTTTCGAGGTTCACGATATGCTTGAAATTCCAACTTACAAGAACATCTACACGACTGATTGTAGCCGTTGCAATGTGCTGCGCATCCACTCGGCTTTTCTTAGACACAACGCCTTCTTGCAAATATGTATCTGCTAGATCGTTGGCTTCTTCAGTAAATTCTATAAATTCGATATGATCTATTGGCACAGAAAGCAAGATATCACGAACAGCTTGGGGTGCCGATTCCAGTTCGGCAATTGTAAGATTTGAAATAACGAGTATTGTTGAGCCTGACTTGAAAGTATCGAATAACGACAAAGACCCCTCCTCGAACTCAACATCGAGGCATCCACCAATTACTGATGTGTCTGTATATATTCTACGTTTCATTGTTGCGATTAATTTTCGAACCTACCTTTTGCCCAACGACCAAGCTCACCGGCGCGCGGGGAAGCCAAGATGAAGCCAGCAGACACCCAACATAACTTGCAGCAACGCCGGAGTCCCGCGCGTCCGGTGCAGCACCTCGTTAGGCTTTTTTGATTTGGTGACACATGACTGAAAAAGTGGTGATTGGAAATGCGGAGCTTTACCAGGGCGATTGCCTTGAGGTTATGGCAGACATCAAGCCCATGAGCGTTGACGCGGTGATAACCGACCCGCCTTACATGATTGGCGCAATCTCGATTGGAGACAAACACACAAAAGCCGGAGGATGGGCGGATATGGAAAACAGTGCTTGGTGGTATGCGGAATGGTTGAAGCTGGCCCGCCGTGCTCTTAAGCAAGAGGGGTTCGCCTGTGTGTTTGGAAACTGGCGAAGCCTGCCGACCCTGCTTTATGCGTTCAGCAAGATAAAATGGTCCGTTGACTCGCTGATGATTTGGGATAAGGAATGGATAGGGCCGGCTGGCCCGCGACAACTGCGGCCAACCTATGAGGTTGTGCTGTTCGCTGGAATGCCGAATGCCAAGATTGACGACAGAAGCGCGAGCGACGTTTACCGCTGCCGATGGATGGCTGGCCACAACAAAACCACTGCGCACGCCGCAGAAAAGCCGGTTGACCTGATGCGCCACTTGATCAGGCTGACCACAAAGCCCGGCCAGGTTGTATTGGACTGTTTTATGGGCAGCGGGACAACTGGCGAAGCTGCGCACATCGAAGGTCGGCGATTTATCGGGATTGAGCGGGAGCATGAGTATTTCCATGGGATCGCGGTTCCACGCGTGCAGGGTTCACAGGCACAGCAAACGCTCGATCTTCTTTCCGCCTAACGACCAAGCTCAGCCGCCCCGCGCGCGGCACAATGCTTGAGATAACCAAATTAGGCCGACGCGCGGGGTCGGCTGGAGTGACTTGTTAGGCTTTTTGTCCACAACTGGAGAATATGAATGAAAGACTATCAACAGCGCGTCATTGCAGAGAAAGAAGACCTGGACGGCAAGATTGAGCGCCTCGCTACATTCATGACCGGCGAGACATTCGAGGCATTGCCTGGTGCCGAGCGGTCTGACATGCAATTGCAGATCGGCGCTATGCAGGAATATAGCGACATTTTGGCAAACAGAATTGGTCGGTTTGATTCAG
>NZ_JAYESN010000272.1:0-3780 GCF_034860625.1 Lamprobacter sp. | reverse complement strand
TGAGGCCCTGACCAACCAGCCGGCGCGCGCGGCAGCAGGCTTCGACCTGGATCAGTCGATCGCCGAAGGCAAGGTCGACTTCGGTCAAGGCCGGCTGATCGATCTGGAACTGCGCGTGCGTGGCTATCTGGTGTCCCTGCTCAGCGTCTGCCCGCTGAGTCCCGATCAGCAGCTCGAGGATGAGCCAGAAACCTCAGCGTTCAGGCTCCGGGTGTCCGCGCGGCTGCCCTCCACAGGTCAATTGCTGCGTTGGCTGCTTGGCGCTGGCGATAATCTCGAAGTGATCGCCCCGGTGGAGCTGCGTCATGTGATGCGGGCGCAGTCGGATAAGGTGGCAGCGCTCTATCGCTTGCCGGACTCAGGCGATGGTGGCGGTGAGCGCGGATGACGGTCATGGCGACACCCTCATCCGTCTATGAGGTCATCGCGATCACGCTGGCGTTGGTCGCTTTGATCCTGTGGCTAGCGGTCTCGGCCGAACGGCGCTACCATCGGCTGCCACTGGTCACGGCGAGTGTCCTCGTGCTGAGCCTCATGTGGGGCCATGAGCAGGTTTGGGCGGTGCTGTGGGCCTTGGCGTTGCGGATTCAGGGCCTGTTGTCGGCGCTGGCTGGATAGCACGGGTTTTTTCATCGCCAATCACGCCAATCATGTGAACTCAAGGAGGAGCCGTCGCGATGTCTCAGTCAGACCCCCAGCCTCTGGACAGGCCGCAAGCCGCGGGTCCCCTGGCCATGACCCTTGGCCTGCTGCTGGGTGGCTTTGTCCTGTTCGGCGCGGTCGAGGCCTTCGCGCTCCTACCCTGCTGGGCCGCGCTTCTACCAACAATCCTCATCGCCGCGCCAATCTGGCTCGCCCTGCGCGAGTCGGCGTTGTTTAATCGCCGCGCCCTGCTCGACGGCGCAACCCACGCCGACAGCCGGGTCCGCGGCCTGCTCTGGCAGGGCCATCTGAGCAGCGCCCTGCTGCTCGTCGGCGCCATCAGCCTGACCACGGTGCTCTTAGCCATGGGCACGCTGCTCAGCGCCACCCAATGGCTGGCGGTGTTTGCCAGCCTGCTGCTGTTGCCCTGGCTCTATACGGCCTTGCGCCGCTACCAGAAGGCCGATCTTCGCCCCGAGGCGCTGGGCATCGTCACCCGCGGCTGGCCGCTGCGCTGGGCGAGCATCCTCCTCCTGGCGCTCGCCTTCTTCGTCATCGACTTCGCGATCACCGGCACGGCGGATACCCGGCTCGCCGACTGGCGTGTGCTGCTCGAGCAGAGCTTCGCGACCCACAGCGCACAGGCCACCTGCCCGGCGCTGGGTTGGCTGATCGGCGTCTTTGCCGCGATCGATCAGCTGAGTTGGCACTGGGCACAGGTCATCATCCCGCAACTGTCCGATCTGCCACTGCAGCTGCTGGCCTGGATTGTCTTTTTGCTGCGCTTCGGGCTCATCGCCGCCGGTGTCACCCTGTATCTGATCGGGATCATCCTGCTCGTCGAACAACGCAGCCGACCGGTCGAGGCCGTCGTCGGCGGTGGCGCCCTCGTCAAGACCTTCCTGCTCACCATCCTGCTTCTGGCGCTGCCTGTGCTCTACGCCAGCCTCAAGCTGCGGAATCTGGATCTCGAGGCGTTCCAGACCCTGCCCGAGCCGCTCGCCGAGCACCTCGATCCCTGCCATCCCGATGCCAAAGCTCGCACGGCGCTGCGCGCTGAGCTGAATGCCGAGGTCGCCGCCGAGCTCGCGGTGATCGATCAGCAGATGGCGAGTCACGTGGATGCCAAGATCGACGCCCTGTTCGCCAAGCTCGACCGCGGCGTGGAGGCGTATCTCGATTGGTACTTCACGGTTGCAGGCGAGTATCAGCGCCTCGGTGCCGTGATCGCCGGCGATCTTCCCGCGCTCATGACCGAGCAACTCCAGCAGCGAGTCTTCGAGGACACCGGCTTTCAGCGTGAACTGGAGGCGATTAGTACGGAGGCCCTCGAACAGGCCGACGTGCGGCTCGCCGGGTTGGGTCAGGGCCTTGCCCAACAGCTCTCTGCATGGCAGGCGGACTCGGCCTGTCGTCCCGACATGCTGAACCTGGCGGAGGTCGCGACGCTCAACCGTGATGGCCTGCGCGCCCTGAGCGCCGCTGGCTTTGGCGCGACCACCGGGGCGACGGTCATGGCTGCTGGCCTGCTGTCGAAGACCGTCGCTGCAAAAGTCGTCGGCAAGGTCGCGGCCAAGAAGAGCTTTCAGCTGGGAGCCACCCTGTTGGGCAAGGTCGCTGCCAAGAAAGGCGCGTCTGCCGGTGCCGCCGCCCTCGGTGCGACTGCGGTCTGCGCACCTGCTGGTCTGGGCGCAATCGCCTGCGGTGCCGTTGCCGGTGTTGCGACCTGGCTCGCCGCCGATAAAGTCTTCGTCGAGATCGATGAAGCCCTCTCGCGCGAGGAGATGCGCGCCGATATCCTGGAGGTGCTGAATGCCGAGAAGGAAACCCTCAAGGAGGCCCTCAACACGCAGCATGAGACCTGGCTGCTGCAAGTTGGAGGTGGGTTGAGGACAACCCTTGATAGCACCTTCGTGCCGATGCGTGATGGGTTGCGGTAAGGCGTCAGTGGCTTGATGATTTATTCACTGCGTTGGTCGCACTGATCGGCTGCAGAGAGCCTTGCTCCCCCCTCCCAGGTAGCCTCGATCGCCTCGCCTAACGCCCAGACGGTTGCACCAACCCCGGCACCGATTGGGCCGCCCACGGCAGCCCCAATGCCAACGCTCGCACCAAAACCGACCCCTTTAGAGACACGACGAGTCAACTGGAGATCTTCCTGATACTGATCCATCATCTGCCGAGTCGCCAATTCTGCAGCATCTGCCAGCAGGAGGTAAGGCGAGGCCGCAGTGCGCGCAACTGTCTTACCTGCCGCCTTGCTCGCATACTTAGCAACCACTTTAGCGCCATTGGTTCGTACCCAACTCCGGGCTAGCTGACGCGCAGGCAGCACAGCTAAGCGCTCAATGAGTCCGTGATCATTCGTTGCAATGGTAGGGGTTTCTTGTGCAGTCATGGACGTTCTCCAAATAGGCCGTTGATAAAAACGCTGTCAGGAGATCAACGCTATGACTGCTGCGATTTTCAGAAATCACCAAATCTCGCGACTTCAGGCTCATAGCCGCTCATGTTCTCTTCTAGATGAAGCACGCATCCCTGTATGTGTGACGATCTTCTAAACTGAATCTCCAGGCCCGGTGAATGACCGCAGCTCTTGCTTTTAAGCGAGCTTCGTGTTGCTAGGGCCTGGTGATGGCGGACATGAAAGTACCCGTGGCATCCAATCTGCGCTCCAGACTCTTTGAGTTTGACTTCATCCCTGACCCTACCAAGACGATAGTCGTCGTCTTGCGGCGTAGCTGACAGCAACCCTCTAACACACAAACCACCGCAAACGGCTAAAAATCGCTCCTCGCACTGCGTTGATCTGACTGTCGGGCAGTCCCTTACAGTCATAGAGGAGCGCAAAGATGGCCAGAATCCCCAACGCCAGCAACTACCGAAACCGTCCTCCGTCAGATCGCACACGCCCTTCGCGTCGTCCGCACCGCTCTCACCACCAGCCTCGGAATCGCCATCAGGCGCGTCACCCGCGCCACCAGCCTGCGCTAAGCCGAGCGGCGAAATACACCTTATTCGGGACAGGCGTTGCCGTTCTCATCTATCTGCTATGGGGCGGCTGGGGACTCTTCCTGGCGCTGCTCATCTTGGTGGCCATCCTGTTCGCGCGTCATGCCTGGCGCCTCTGAGGTGCTG
>NZ_JAYESN010000271.1:0-3788 GCF_034860625.1 Lamprobacter sp. | reverse complement strand
GTGGGAGGGGCTTTGGCTGCTGCGATCCTTGGGCTATTCGGTAAACGGAGAGTAAGCCGGGAACTTGTCCGCGTTTAGGTCAAGGTTTGTTTTCTCTGTTTCCGCCTGGTTTCCCGGCGGTGCCACAATATTATGACCATGCGCAGCTTCGTTACCCGGCTCCTCGCAGAACCGGACTTGGAGTGTTACACCATCCGGCTCCCAGTCTGAGTCATCCACCAAGGGAAGGGGTAAAGGTTGTGGCGAATTTCTGCCTTGGGCAGGAGGCGACGTATGTAGGCCGAGAATTGCTTCCAGTTAAGCGAGCGCTTCTGGCTTCGCCTGTTTAGCCACGTAAACAGCAGCCGTTGGGCAAAGTAGATGTAGCTCGACAACCCGCGACTGTTACCGCTGACACCATAGTACTGAATGTGTCCTTGCAGATGCCTCGCAAGAAACGCCACCATGGCGTTCCCTCCCTCAGTACGCATCTCCCGCAGGCGGTCGTTGAGGGCCTTGAGCTTCTTGCGCAGGCGCTTGCCGTCGGTTTTGCGACCAACAACGAAGCGCCCCGTCCGACTCCGACCCACATAATGGGTGAAGCCGAGGAAGCTGAAGGTGCGCGGTCCTTGGTATTGCACCCGCGAGCGTCCAAGCATGGCACTGCCAAATTGCAGCAGCGCCGTCTTGCTCGGCTCGATCTCCAGATCGAACTCGGCCAAGCGCTTTTGCATCTCGATGAGACATGCGCGGGCGTCGGCCTCGTGCGTGAAGCAGGCCACAAAGTCATCGGCGTAGCGAATCAGGTAGGCCTTGCCCGCGCACTGCTTTGCAAAACGCTTCTCGAACCAAAGGTCAAGCACGTAGTGCAGGTAGATATTACTCAGTACGGGCGAGACCAATCCGCCTTGCGGCGTCCCTTCGACGCTGGCTGTGAATACGCCATCGTCCATGATGCCGGCCTTCAGAAACCGCTGGATGATCCGTAGAAGGTTCGGATCGCCGATGCGATGTTCGAGAAAGCGTAGCAGGTGGGCATGGGAGACGTGGTCGAAAAAGCCTTTAATGTCAGCTTCAACCACCCATTGCGTCCGTTCGTTGGTAATGACCTCCGCGACCCGACGTAGCGCATCATGCGCACTGCGCCCAGGGCGAAAGCCAAAGGAGCAGTCCAGAAACTCCGGCTCCCAGATGGCCTGCAAGATTTGGCTGAGGCGATCCTGCACCAGGCGGTCCTCAAAACTCGGAACACCCAGTGGACGCATGCGTCCGTCCCCTTTCGGGATGTAGGTTCGCCGCACCGGTTGCGGCCGATAGCCCAGTCGGCGTATCCGTGCCGACAAGTCCTCCAAGCGAGCCAATAGGCCCTTGGCATAGTCCTCCTTTCTTACCCCATCAACTCCGGGCGCCTTGCGTCCGTCTTGGCGTCCGAAGCTCTCGCGCAACCCCTCGGGATCAGACAACAACCCCATCAGGGAGGTGAACCGCGTGCGCAGTTCCTCGCGCGCCTTCAGGGTGAAACGTTTCAGTTTGGTTGTCACGTTACAGAGTCCTCTCAGCGTAGGGACGTGTCTCACTGTCGCGTTATCTCAGACCGCCACTCCTTTGCTCGACCCGCATTACCAGGCTTCATCGCTCCTATGAGTGGCTCCGACTTCCGCACACCACCGCCGGCGTCCTCGCTTTTTACACTTGTTCGCCGGTGCCCGCTTCCCGCAGACCGATGCACGGATCTCCCTGGTTACCACGTGCTCTCAATGTCAGGCTCGATACGGCCTCGGACCCCGGGGAGTCTCCATGCCACTGACCTTGACGCGACACGAAGTGTTGCCTGCCGGGGGGCCAAACCCGTCGGCACTCTCCAACGTAATTTTCGGGGCTCTACACCTTCAGGGTCGGCTTCACCCGTTACCTTTGCACCTCGCCTGTTTTCATGCCTACGCATCGTCGCGTCAGTTACCCTTCGCGCCGTAAGGCTTGATACCGGGCTCGCGGCTCACGATTACCCGGGCGGGACTCTCACCCGCTAGAACACGCGGCCTTGCCAGGCCGCACTGTCCCTGGAATTCTCATGGCGAATTCGATTTTTTTGATTCATGCCAAAGCGCTTCTACCTGCAGCGTGGCCTCATGCGCCATCCGCGCCCGCTCTTCGATACGATAGCCGGCAGCCTCATTCAACTGGCGCTTCACCTCCCAGAGTTCAGCGAGAATTGGATCGGGCGCTCTCATAGGATGAGGTTGGTTTTGGGCTGATAATGTCATCGGATGATGCCCTCGAGTAGTTCTTCGGGTGTTGTCAGCAGGGCTGGTGTCTGGCCAAGTGAATCGAGCGTCTTGATCAGTCGGGCTTTTTGCTCAGGGCCAACGAGATGAGCAAAGTTCCAGCTCAATAGATAGCGAGCGCCGTGGTAACTGGCCAGCGCAACGTGCAGCGCATCCTCTGCTTCCGTTGCCGGAAGCGCACCGGCTTCGATCATCTGTTGAGCCAGTCGCTCGCAGTCAGGATTGATCCGGAGGATATCGATGTTTCGAACCACATCAAGCCGGCGCCGCGCCGCTACAGGGTCGCCCTTTGCCGCTTCGTCGATCACTAGCTCAGAAATCGCCCGGACCCAGTATTGATCGGCTTGATCCCACCACTCACGCGTCCAGACCTGACGTGCGGCTGTTACCACATCCCGGCTCGGTCGCGCCGTTAGATAAGAGACGATGGAGGTTTCGACATAGACCAAGGGTTTCAAGAGTGGTTCGCCCCACACGCAACAGAATAAAAACATCAGAGAAAACAGGGGCACACCACATTAACAGCGTTATAGCGGAAGCTCACCCTGCTCGTCCGCGAGCATTTCAGGGAATGCGGGGGTCGCGGCTCATGCCTGCAGTCTAGCCGATGCGCGGCTGGGGGTGGAGGAGCTTTGGCTGCTGCGATCCTTGGGCTATTCGGTACACTGTCACTAGATTTCCTTAAGCTCAGCGCGCGTGGCGGTGTCACCTTTAATGGGTCCGCTCGGGCATCGCGGGGAAGCTTCAGGCCGCTTCGCGCTTGTGCTCTGCCTCCCAGCCGATACAGGCCAGGGCGATGTGGCGGGGAACCGGGCGAGCACCGGTGCCAAAGGCGCTGATGGTTCGCGGCGTGAGGCCCAACGCCTCAGCGGCCTGGGCGAGGGAAAGTCGGTTGCGCGCGCGCCATTGGGCGAAGATGCGGGTATTGTCATCCGGGGCGTTCTGGGCTTGGGCATCCAGCCAGAGGGTGTCGGCGCCAATCTGGATGTCCGCACTCGGCCAGACCACGGCCCAGCCTTCGCCTTCAATCAGGGTGGCCTCGGCAAAGAGATCAGGCTGCTGCAAGGGGGCCAGGCCGGGCGACTGCGACCAGAGAGGCGCGAAATCAATCTCTTGCACGCTGTCATCAACAAAGGTCAGGCGCAGGCGAGACGGCGGCAGGGGTTGGACGGCCTTGAGGCGGGGGCGTTTCATGGATGCCATTGGTTCCAGTCCTCCATCAGTTGCTGGCGGTATTTTTTGCGAAACCGTTCTTTGGTGGTCATGACCTCAAGTGTATAGAACTTATTTCTATACGAAAAGGCCGCTGCTGCTCAGCCACTGACCGGACGGCAGCGAAGACAGCTCCGCCTTTGAGCTCTCACGCCAGCTCAATGTCCTCGACCCAAACACGCCAGAGGGGATGTCTATGCTCGGCGTCCTGGTCCGTGGCGGTGTCCTCTCCAGCGCCAAGGAATGAGCATGCAGCCGCGCTTCTGTATCGAGCTCGCGCTGCGCTCCAGTGCGCGCCTGCCCTTGCCAGCG
>NZ_JAYESN010000270.1:0-3791 GCF_034860625.1 Lamprobacter sp. | reverse complement strand
CGCTGGCGGTCACGGCGATAATAGGTACGCGGCGCTCCGGGTGCTCCTCGCTGCGAATCGCGGCAGCGGTCTCGTAGCCATCGAGCAGCGGCATATTGCAGTCCATGAGAATGGCATCCGCCGGTTGCTCCCGGTGGCTGCGCAGCGCCTCCAGGCCGTTACCGGCGAGTACCAGCTCGCAGCCGCTCCCCTGTAGAAATAATCGCACCAGTTTGGCGTTGACTGGGTTGTCCTCGGCGAGCAGGATGCGCCGCCCGCGCAGTGTATTGGTGCTCGCTGGCAGCGTGCGTGAGCGTTGTTCTGGTTCTGAATCGGCCAGCTTGAGGGCCAGGTCCAGCGTGAACATTGCGCCGGGGCCGGGCGTATCGGCAATGTTGAGTTGCCCCTGCATCAGGTTGGCGAGCATGCGCGCAATCGGTAGCCCCAGACCGGTACCGCTGATACCTGCAGCATCGGTATCGTGCAGTTGTACGAAGGGTATGAAGATATCTTCGCGGTGTCGTTCGGGAATGCCCGGTCCCTGATCGCGCACACTGAAACGCAGCTGAATGACTGGGCTGCCGTTAGCCTCGGCGTGACGTTGCAGGGCATCGATACGCAGGCTGACGCTGCCAGCGGGCGTAAACTTGATCGCATTGCTCAGCAGATTGTGCAGAATCTGCTGGATACGCAACCGATCCCCGTGTACGCAGCTCGGCACCCCCTCACCCACACTCAGTGACAGCGTGAGACCCTTGCGGGAGGCGATGGGCTCAAACATCACCTGCATTTCCTCGAGCAGACGTTGTGGTGCGAAGTCGCTGCCCTTGATCTCTATGCCATCGGCTTCGCCCTTGGAAAAATCGAGTACGTCGTTGATCAGCGCGAGCAGAATATTGCTGGAATTGCGGATGGTGCTCAGGTGCTGCTGCTTACCTGGTGCGTCCTCTTCTTCCAGCAGTACATCGGTAAGGCCGATGATGGCATGCAGCGGCGTGCGGATCTCATGGCCAACGCGGGCGACGAAATCAGCCTTGGCCTGACTGGCTGCAATGGCCTGGCGGGCCATTTCACGCGCCTCGTCGCGCGAGGCTTTCAGCAATTTGCGGCCGGTGCTGATCCTGCGTTCCCGGCGGGCGCGCTCGCGGGCGTTTTCCAGCAGTCTCACCAGCAGTTGGAGCAGGGCGATATCGTACTCGCCCCAGGTGCGCTCCTCGCGCACTGCATCAAAGCCGATAAAACCGGTGCAGCGGGTCCCGCGCAGCAGTGGAAAGGTAATAAAGCTCTGAATCTTGCCCTGCTGCATCAAATGGTGCAGCTGCTCGGAGGGGGAGAGGGCATGCACCGAGTGAATGACCATCGGCTCACCGCGCGCATGGGTGGCGGTCAACGCCGGGAAGTTATCGAGCATCAACTGCTGCAAGTCCGGCTTCTGTGGTGCTATCCCGGAAAACTCACCGATACAATTGAAATAGGCCTCTGTCTGGTGCATAAAGTAAGAACGACCAAGAACTTACCAGCGACCAGAGCGAGAGGCCTATGACTACAGAGTGTAATCCGATTCAGCTGGAATTTCACGGTCTTGGTAGCCGCGATGTGGTGGGCCGTTTTGATGGTGGCCGCATCACGTCTGATGGTGGGTGCCTGCTGCTGCGTGAAGTGGATCGCCGTCTGGGTGTGCTGCATCGACTTGCCGAGTGCTTCAGCGATCACCGCAAGGCCGAGAGTATCGAGCATAGCGTACGAGAATTGGTGGCGCAGCGGGTATATGGTCTGGCACTGGGTTACGAGGACCTTAACGACCACGACACGCTGCGCTCAGATAGTGTGTTGGCGCTGTTGGTAGGTAAACATGACCTCACTGGCGAAGGGCGTGAGCGTGAACGTGACAAAGGGCATCCACTGGCTGGCTCGAGCACGCTGAACCGGCTTGAGCTGAGCACACCGGAGTCAGCAGCAAGCCATCGTTACAAGAAGATTGCGGCGGACCCGCAAGCGCTTGATCGCTTGCTGGTAGACGTTTTTCTTGAGTCCTACGCCACGCCTCCTAAGGAGATCTGGCTCGACCTGGATGCCACTGATGATCCGCTGTATGGGCAGCAGGAGGGTCGTTTTTTTCACGGGTATTATCGGTGCTACTGCTATCTGCCCTTGTACATTTTCTGTGGTGAGCACCTGCTCTGTGCACGTCTTCGTCCCTCCAGCGAAGACGGTGCCGCCGGTAGTGTAGAGGAGCTCGAGCGGATCATCGGGCAGATCCGTGTACGGTGGCCAAAGACTCGGATCAATATTCGCGGCGACTCAGGCTTTTGCCGCGATGACATCATGACGTGGTGCGAGACCCACCGTATTGGCTATTTGTTGGGGCTGGCCCGTAATGAGCGGCTGCAGAAGGCGTTGGAGCCCGAGATGGCTGAGGTTCAGGCGGAGCACGAAGCGACAGGGCAATCCGCTCGACGGTTCCGTGATTTCCGCTACCAGACCCGCGATAGTTGGTCCTGTCAGCGCCGGGTAGTGGGCAAAGCTGAGGTGCTCCCGGGGAAGACTAACCCGCGATTTGTCGTAACGAACATTCCCCGCAATCGAGCAGGAGCGAAGCGTCTCTACGAGAAGCTCTATTGCATCCGCGGCGAAATGGAAAACCGGATCAAGGAACAGCAGATGGGCCTGTTCGCTGACCGTACCAGCACGGGTCTGATGCGTGCGAACCAGCTGCGGCTGTATTTCTCATCTTTCGCCTATGTACTGATGCATGGCCTGCGCAGGCTGGGTCTTGAAGGCACTCAGCACGCCAAGGCCCAGTGCACTACTATTCGGCTAAAGCTGTTGAAAATCGGTGCTCGACTACGCGTTACGGTGCGCAAGGTCTGGTTATCGTTCTCTGAAGCGTATCCCCATGCCTGTGATTTTTCCAGGATTCTGGCGAACGTGCGCAGTTATCCAGAATGGTCGCCACCGGGGTAAGTATTTTCAGCAGGACAGCACTGAACCTCATAACTGATACCCACCATCAGGGGTCTCTCTTACTCTGAAATCGGTGGATACATGACATGAGGGGCTTGGTAGGCTGAATTTCCCCTGTTTCTGGCAGTGCTTTCACGTATGGGCGCCGACCTTCATCGAATCAAGCACAGTTGGTGTTCGCCTGACACCTATCACCGCTACGGGACGAAGAAAAATCCACTGCTGGATGAGATCGGTGAGCGAAGCGGGCTAGTCGATCGGGTTGATCAGGCGCGCGAAGCCAAAGGCCTCGAAGTCGGATGTATTACGGGTCGCCCACTCTGTGACGCCGTGATGGCGCACCGTCAGCGCAATTCGGGCATCGAAAACCGCCCGCCGGGGAAGATCCGCCTGTTGCGCAAGCTGCCAGAGCTTGTCCATGATCGGCGCATTTTCGATCAGCGCCCAGCGCGGGTTGCTGCGCCAGCGCATGCAAACCGCCGCAGCCTCGGGCGCGCTCAGCGGCTTGGCCAGCACTGCCGGGTTACGCAGCAGCTGATAAAGTTCAACCAATACGAGTTCGCAAACGGCCACGTCATCACGCGCGCAGCTGGCCTCGATGAACGCCTTGGCGCGCGCGTGCTCGGCACAGTCCTGATTCTGCGCATACAGCAGAATGTTGGTGTCGATGGACAGCACGTCAGTGGTTGGCCAGTTCGCGCCAGTCGGCTTCTGGTGCCTTGAAATCACCCAGCGCAGTGGGCTCTGGGGGGCGCCAAGGGGTATCCCCACGCCCGGGAGGGTAAAGCCGCTGCATGTGCTCCAGTCCGCGGCGCAGCACCTCAGCCAGGCTGATTTCCTGTTCAGCC
>NZ_JAYESN010000269.1:0-3797 GCF_034860625.1 Lamprobacter sp. | reverse complement strand
CGCACCGGCCAGTGGGCCGGCATCGATCCACCGCGCTTCGGCCCGCTGTGCGAGCGCACCTTCACTGGGCGCATCAAACGCAATGACACCTGGCAGGATCTCGAGAGCAGCGTCAGCTTCCCCGAGTGGTGCGAGGTGACCGTCTATCGCATCGTCGCCGGTCAGCGCTGTGCCTTCACCGAACCGGTGTTCTGGCTCGAGACCTACGCCCGCTATGGCGGTGCCTTCTCCGAGCTGCCGGCCGATATGTGGCTGAAGCGCCCGCGCGGACAGCTGATGAAATGTGCCAAGGCCGCTTCGCTGCGCGCCGCCTTCCCCGAGGAGGCGACCTACACCGCCGAAGAGATGGAAGGCAAGGTGATCGAGAGCGATACGCCCTTGCCAATGGCGGGGGCGACGCAGGTGATCGAGAGCGATACGCCCTTGCCAATGGCGGGGGCGACGCAGGAGATCGGCTCAACGAAGCCTCGATCGAGGCCAACCGAGGCAAAAACCAACGACGCCGGGACCGCTGAGTCAAAAACGCCCGCGCAAGCCTCTTCAACGCCAGAGACAGCCGCCGTTGCGGAGACGCTGCCCAGCGATGCCGAGCCCGAAGCAACGATGAAACCGCGCATCGACAAGGTCATTGCCCGCGCGGCCGAGAATGCCGCCTGGACTCAGGCCGAGCAGTATCTGCGCGATCGCTGCAGTGGCGCCGATCTGGCCTATGCCCTGCAGGCACTGGCGGTGGCTCAGACCCAGCCGCAAACCGACAAGCCGTCGCACGCCGACGCCGAGCAACGTCAGGCCGCCTGAACCGGCCTGCCTCCATTCCCCCCTGCCGGGAGCACCTCCCGGTTGGGATCGGTGCGCCCGGCTCACCGAGGACCACCGATGAAGATCATCGATATCGCCCAACGCACACCAGTCTGGCACCAGTGGCGCGCCCAGGGCATCACCGCCTCCGAGGCGGCGATCATTCTCGATCGCTCGCCCTACAAGACGCGCTGGCGACTCTGGGCCGAGCGCACTGGACTCGCCCGTGCGGCGGATCTGTCACGCAACCCACAGGTGCAGCGCGGCAACCAGCTCGAAGATGCCGCACGGCAGTGGTTTGAACAGGCCTATGACACCCTGTTGATGCCGCTGTGCGCGGAAGCGGACGACGAGCCGATCCTGCGCGCATCCTTCGATGGCATCAACGATGCCGGCGAGCCGGTGGAGCTGAAGGTGCCAAGTGAACGAACCTATCGCACCGTTTGCACGCAGGGACGCGAGGCTGAGGCCTATCGGCTGTATCTGCCGCAGGTGCAGCATCAACTCTATGTCGCCGGCGCCGAAAAAGGCTATCTGGTGTTCCATCAGGATGCGCAGACCAATACCGTGTTTGAGATCGCCCGCGATGCCGATCTGATCGACACCTTGGTCGAACAGGCGCTCGCCTTTTGGGCACTGATCCAGCAACGCCAGGAGCCGGCCAAGGACCCACTGCGGGATCTCTACCTCCCGCCGCCTGAACAAGCGGAGGACTGGAACGTGCTCGCCGGTCGCTATCGAGACGCCTGGCGTGAAGCCCGAGCGCATGAGGCCGATGTCAAACGCTGCAAGGCCGAGCTGGATCAGCTGCAGACCGATCTGGTGGCGATGATGGGCGAGGCCCTGATCGCTGAGTCGGCCGGACTGCGCATCACGCGCTTCTGTGCCAATGGCAGCGTTGACTATCCTGCCTTGCTGAAAGCGCTCTTGCCCGACCTGGCGAGCGACAAGCTCGAGCAGTTCCGGCGCAAGCCGAGTGAGCGGGTGCGCGTCACCGTGCAGGAGGACCCGGCCAAGGCGGCGATCGACTTCGATGCCGAGGCCGTGGCAGAAGCGGCGAAACAGGCGGCGGCAAAAGATTTCTACTTTTGAAATGCGGCCTCTGACCTCGCCTCACGCTAACTGACCTTCAAGTCGGCGCTAAGCGACATTCAACCCCAGACCGTCCTGCCTGCGGGCAGGCGGTCTGCTCCAGAATCTGGCCACCGTGCAGGTCCTGCGGCAGACCGCTGTGCTTTGCCGTGCGCTTGTCGGAGCGCCTTACAAGACCCGACCTCATCACCCGGCTGCCGAATGGCAGCCTTGATCCACCCCGAGGGGAGCCTGACTCCCTGCCGGGGACGTCGGTCTCTCCTCACCCAGGAGAAACGCCCCATGTCGATGACCCAACGCTTCGATGTCGCCACCACCTTCGCCATCCAGGCCCCGCGCGGACTCGAGATCGAAGGCTTCGCCGATGAGGACCATCCGCAGATCCCGGCCAAACAGCCCTATGTGTTTCGCCAGGGCCTGAACGCCGTGTTGGCCTTTCTGCGCGCCGCCGAGGGCGATGCGCTGTTGCTCAGCGGCCCGACCGGCTGCGGCAAGACCTCGCTGATCCGCCAGGTCGCCGCCCGGCTCAATTGGCCGGTGCAGGAGGTGACCTGTCATGGGCGCATGGAGCTGAGCGACCTGCTTGGCAGCTTTCAGCTGAGCAACGCCAGTACGCGCTTTGTGTACGGTCCCTTGGCGCTCGCCGCGCGCGAGGGTCATCTGCTGATCCTCAACGAGCTGGATCTGATGGACCCAGCCGAGCTGGCCGGACTCAACGACATCGTCGAGGGCGCCCCCTTGGTGATCGCCCAGAATGGCGGTGAGCTGATCCGCCCGCATCGGAAGTTTCGCGTCATCGCCACCGGCAACAGTGTCGGTGCCGGTGATCAGACCGGGCTCTATCAGGGCGTGCTGCGTCAGAACCTGGCGTTTTTGGACCGGTTTCGCGTGCTGCGGGTGAGCTATCCGGAGCCAGAGGTCGAGCAGTCGTTGCTCGCTGAGCTGGTCCCGGCCCTGCCACGGGAGATCGCCGACAAGCTGGTGGTCGTCGCCAATGAGGTGCGGCGACTGTTCATGGGCGAAAGCGCCGATCATCTGACCGGCAACGCCGGGCAGAGCGAGCTGACGCTGACGCTCTCGACCCGCGCCCTGGTGCGCTGGGCGCGGCTGACGGTGACCTTCAAGGGGGCGCCGAATCCGCTGGCTTATGCGCTGGATCAGGCCTTGACCGCGCGTGCGGTGGCCGAGGAGCGTGAAGCCATCCATCGCATCGCCGCTGATGTGCTTGGACCGCTCTGGAGCGGGGCGCAATGAGCGATCCGGAGCCGACGCCCTGGCAGCTGTTTCGCTATCGGCATGCGCACGGTGGCTCGAAGGACTGGGCCTATCGCCGCCGCACGGACGGCGACCTCGATGTCTGCTGGGGGCGCACCGGTCAGGTGAGCCAGCAGCGCCGTTATCCAGCCATTGAGGGACTGCGGATTCTGCGGCGGGCGGCTGAGAAGCAGTCGAAGGGGTATGTGCTGCTAGGCCAGGCGGTGCTGAAGGATCAGCGCCTTGAGCTGTTCTCGACGCCCTTGTCCGCGTCTTCAGCACCAACGCCGGCGCCGTCCCCGCCTCCCCCTCAAGCCTTGCCAACCGCATCGGCCGTCGATCTGTCGCGGATCGCGGTTGGCAAAGACGACTTTTGGTTCTGAAGGCCACCCTCTTTCCATCACTGCCGCGCGGTCGTCATCGAGACACCGCGCAGGGAGCAACCGAATGAATACAGACTCCATTCCGGCACCCACACCTGAGGTGCTGCGCTTGACCGATCAGACAACGCTGTTTCTGATCGATTACCACATCTGGTCCGGGCGCAAGAAGCTGCGTCCGGAAGACCTGCGCATGGGCCAGGATCGCCCGCCCGATGAATTGATCTCCTTGGGCAGTAAGAAGGTCTGCGACCCGCAGGCGCTGCGGGTCTT
>NZ_JAYESN010000268.1:0-3797 GCF_034860625.1 Lamprobacter sp. | reverse complement strand
AAGGGGTTCCTCACGCCCTGCCCGCCACGATTCAGCACAGGGCCAATGATGCGAAAGGGAATCTGGTTTCTCGGGCGCAGGTTGGCGACGATGCAAAGTTTTACCAAGAAAAAGAAGTGAAGCAAAAGATTCGAGAAGCAACACAATGAAAGAAAGCGCAAGATATTTAAAAATTGTTGAATGGTCAGATGAAGATCAATGCTTTATTGGCCAATGCCCTGGTGTTATCGGCCCGTGCTGCCATGGAGAAAATGAAAGAGAAGTTTATTCAGAGCTTTGTGAAATAGTAGATGAATGGCTAGATTTATGGAAAAAAGAAGGAAAACCATTGCCGCCATCAACCTATGGTCGAGGCATTGCTCAAAAATTGGCTAACGTAGCCTAACAAACTGGCACTGAGGAAAGCGGTCGGGCCGTGCTTGGCGTTAGGCTAAACCAAGGCCCTTGGCTGGCAATCTGAGCCGCGATCGCGACCCGAATAGCTCCCATGGTGACGTCTACAACCACCCTCCCCGCCGCCGAGATCGATGACCACAGCGCCGCCGCGCTCTGGCTTGATCGGATTCCGGCCCATTATGGCGAGCAAGACCGCGCGCGCATCGCCGAGGCCATCGCGCTGATGCAGCGCTGCGTCGGCGATGAGCTGCTCGAGACCGGCGAGAGCGCGGCCCGACATCGACTCGGCACCGCCGATATCCTCATGGCCCTGCGTTTGGATGGCGACACCCTCTGCGCCGCGCTACTGAGTGGCTGCATCGGCCACGCCGAGATCGACAGCCAATTGCTCGATCAGCGCTGCGGCGCCAGCATCGCGCGCATGGTTGAGGACCTTGGCCGCATCGCCCAGCTCGCCGAGTTGGAACCAGAGGCCAGCGGCACTGGCCGCGATAAGCCGCGCGAGCATGCGCGCCGCGAGGAAAACCTGCGGCGCATGCTGCTGGCCATGGCCAAAGACGTGCGCACCATCCTCATCGTGCTCGCCGAGCAGCTGCATCTGCTGCGCGCAGCCAAAGCGTTGCCGCGCGAACGCCAACAGGCACTGGCCGAGGACACCAAACGCCTCTATGCCCCACTGGCCAATCGGCTCGGCGTCTGGCAACTGAAGTGGGAGCTCGAGGACTTGGCGCTGCGCTATAGGCAACCAGACGAATACCAGCGCATTGCCCGGCTGCTGCGCGAGCGCCGCGATGAGCGCCAGCAGTACATCGCCAGCGTCATCGATACCCTACGACAGGAGTTCGCGCGCATCGGGCTCGAGGCGAGCATCAGTGGGCGGCCAAAGCACATCTACAGCATCTGGCGCAAGATGCAGCGCAAGAGCGTCGATATCGATGGCATCTTCGACCTGCGCGCGGTGCGCATCATGGTTGAGACCGAGGATGACTGCTACAGCGCGCTAAGCGTGGTGCATAGCCTCTGGCCGTACATCCCGGACGAGTTCGACGACTACATCTCCAAGCCCAAGGGCAATCTCTATCGTTCGCTGCACACCGCGGTCACCGGCCCCGATGGCAAGGTCCTGGAGGTGCAGATCCGCACCCAGGAGATGCATCAGCACGCCGAGTACGGCATCGCCGCGCATTGGGCCTACAAGGAGGCCGCCGGCCATGATGCCGCCTTCCAGCGGCGCATCGTGCTGATGCGCAACTGGCTGGAGAGCACGCTCGAGACCGAACCGCCGCATGAGCTAGCGGCGAGCATCTATGTGATGACCCCGCAGGCGAAGGTGGTCGAGCTACCGCCCGGCGCCACCCCGCTCGACTTCGCCTATGCGATCCATTCCGAGGTCGGCCATCATTGCCGTGGCGCGCGTGTCGATGGGCGCATCGTGCCGCTGACGCATAAACTCGCCAATGGCGAGACGGTCGAGATCATCACCCAGAAGAACGCCACGCCAAGCCGTGACTGGCTGAGCATCCACCAGGGCTATCTGACCACCGCGCGGGCACGCAATCGGGTGCGCCAATGGTTCAAGCAGCAGGATTACGACCGCCACCTGGCCGAGGGCCGCAACCTGCTCGACAAGGAGCTGACGCGACTCGGCATCGAGGCCAAGCCGCCGTTGGAGCAGCTCGCGGAGCGCTTCAATCTGCAGCGCGGCGACGATGTGCTGGCGGCGATTGGGCGCGGCGATCTCTCGGTCGGCATCGCCGCGCGGCAGGTCGGTGAGCCGCGCCATGATCGTCACGACCGGCGCGAGCTGCCGAGCGAGGCTGAGCAGGCGGTACAGATCGCCCTGGGTCGGCGCAAGCGCCCGGCGCATGGGCGACCCGAGGTGGTGGTGGCCGGGGTGCCGGACCTGATGACCCAGATCGCCAGCTGCTGCCATCCGGTGCCCTATGATCCGATCATCGGCTTCATCACCCGCGGCCGCGGGGTGGCGGTGCATCGCGCCAACTGCCCCAACATCAGCCACCTCAGTGATGATGAGCAGGAACGGCTGATCGAGGTCGAATGGTCCGATCAGCCCGATCATGCCGCCTATCCGGTCGACATCGTCATCATCGCCGCCGATCGCCGCGGGCTACTGCGCGACGTCTCCTCGGTGTTGGCCGACGAGGATGCCAACGTGATCGCCACCGAGACCCAGACCGATGCCACCAATGATCGCGCCAGCATGCGTTTTCGGGTCGAGGTCAGCAACGTTGATCAGCTCGAGCAGCTCTGCGCCAAGCTGCGCCAACTGACCGATGTCATCGAGGTCCGTCGCAGCGACCGTTGACAGCCGGCCCCCGATGCACTCGAGAGGGGCAGCCAAAGGCTCCATTCAGTCGCGGTGCACCGGGCGAAACAACAGCCAGGCGATCCAGATCAACATCGCAGTTCCCAACAGCGACATGATCGATGCCGCCGGCGAGGGGTTGGTCAGCGGGGTACCGACCAACTCGCCGAGCCCCGCGCGAATCTGCAGGGTTCCCATGGTCAGCGTAAACGCAAGCCGCGCTGCCTCAGCGGGCATGCCAGGGGGATCACGGAAGTGATAGAGCGGCTCGGCCACGCCCCAGAAGATGAGGCCCGCGCCCATGCCGCCGGCAAACAGCATCGCAATCCACGACAGGGTTGAAAACTCGGGCTCCTCGTCGTCTTTGCCGAGCTTTACGCCACCGTAGGGTCCGAAAGCCATTTCAACGATCATGTCGTCGGACAAGCACTGATCGTCAAATTCGATCCGCTCGAGACAGACAGGCAGGCAGGCATGAAGCCCAAGCCTGAGGTGGTATCATCTCCGCCTTGTTCAGGAAGGCCCCTATCTCACCATGCGCACTCTCCTCGTTACCGGCGGCGCCGGCTTCATCGGCGGCAACTTCGTGCATCTGAAGATGCAACAAGGCGCCGATCGAATCATCAATCTCGACAAGCTCACCTACGCCGGCAACCCGGACACGCTGGCCGAGTTTCGCGATGATCCGCGGCACGTTTTCATGGAAGGCGATATCGGCAACCAAGCCTTGGTTGGCCACCTGCTGAGCGAATATCAGGTCGACGCGGTGGTCAACTTTGCCGCCGAGAGCCATGTCGATCGTTCGATCGACGGCCCCGCCGCCTTTATCGAGACCAATGTGCTCGGCACCTTTAGCCTGCTCGACAGCGCCAAGGTCTATTGGAACGCCCTCGATGCGAGTCGGCGCGAGGCCTTCCGCTTCCTGCATGTCTCGACCGACGAGGTCTATGGCTCGCTCGGGCCAAGCGGCCAATTCACCGAGACGACGGCCTACGCGCCGAACTCGCCCTACTCGGCCTCCAAGGCCGCTTCGGATCATCTGGTGCGTGCCTGGCATCACACCTACGGCCTGCCG
>NZ_JAYESN010000267.1:0-3819 GCF_034860625.1 Lamprobacter sp. | reverse complement strand
GCAAAGCTTCGTCGAACATCGGCAAGACGGCGACGTGTTCTTGGACCGGCGCGCCCTTGAGCTCTGTGTATTGATGTACCTGGCCGAAGCGCTGCAAAGCGGTGATCTGTACGTGGTCGGCTCTGGAGCTTACGGCGACTACCGAACCCAGCTGCTGCCCTGGGACGAGTGCGAGCGCAGGCTCGAGCGCTACGGCGCTGAGGTGAAGTTGCCCACGGAAGTGGGGCGGTTCGTCTCGGAACTGCGAGACACACTGGATGCATTGGCCACGCGTGTTGGTGTGGGCTTTCCACACAACAGCGCGCTACGAATCGACCCAGATGGGACGCCGCATCTGGTCCGTCAGGCCGCGCAGCCTCTGCCACCAGGGCTTCAAACCTTCGAGCAAGCGATTCGGGACCGGATGCCGGAGCGCCATCTCCTCGACGTCTTGAAGCATGCCCAACACTGGTGCTCGTTTACACGTCACTTCGGCCCCCTGTCTGGGTCAGATCCGAAGCTCGAGGAGGCGACTAAACGTTATCTGTTCACCGTTTTTGGGTTCGGCTGCAACCTCGGCGTGAACCAGACCGCCCGGCATGCTCCAGAGAGCATCAACCGTCACGCGCTGCGCCGGATCAACGCTCAGCATGTCACGGTCGATAAGCTAGAGGCGGCCTGCGCTGACATCATTCGCGAGTACGCCCGGTTTGAGCTTCCCAAGCTTTGGGGCAAGCCGAACGTCGCCATTGCCGACGGGACGCACATGGAGCTGCGTGAGAATAACCTCCTTGGCGAGTAGCACATCCTTTATGGCCGCTACGGTGGTATCGCGTACCACCACATCTCAGCGAACGACATCGCGTTGTTCAGTAACTTTATCGCCTGTGGGGTGTGGGAGGCGGTCTACATTCTCGACGGGCTGCTCCAGAACCGCTCTGAGTTCGAGGTCGACACTATCCACGCTGACACCCATGGCCAAAGCGAGCCGGTGTTCGGCTTGGCGTATCTGCTCGGCATCGAATTGCTGCCGCGCATGCGGACCTGGAATGACGCCGAGTTCTACCGGCCAGAGGCGACGTCAACCTATGCTCACATCGACGCGCTGTTCACCAAGCGTGTCGATTGGCAGGTGATCGAAGCCCACTGGCAGGACATGATGCAGGTGGTCTTATCGATCCAGGCTGGCAAGGTGCTGCCCTCGATGCTGCTGCGCAAGCTGGGCAGTCGCAGCCGAAAGAACCGGCTCTACTTGGCTTTCCGTGAGCTTGGGCGCGTCGTTCGCACCCTGTTCCTGCTGCGCTTCATCTCTGAGGCCGAGTTGCGCCAGAGCATCCGTGCAGAAACCACAAAGATTGAGTCCTACAACGACTTCCTGGACTGGATCGGCTTCGGTGGCCCCGTGATCAAAAGCGGCGATCCCGTGGAGCAGCTCAAGCAGGTGAAGTACATGGATCTGGTCGCCAACGCCGTCATGCTGCATAACGTCGTCGATCTGACGGATGTCCTCGCGAATATGGTCGAGGAGGGTTTGCCGGTCACCCAAGAGCTGGTCACGAGAACCGCTCCCACCCTCCGAGAGCATCTCCGGCGATTCGGACAATATGACGTCGACATGGAGGATCGGCCTTCGCCGCTGCGGCCAAGATCACTGCCAATTCTAGGCGACGGATCTTAGTGTCCTAAATTTACACGTATCCCGAACCTACGCCAAGGAGGGCAGGCTCGCCAGTGTCGCGCGCGATGCCGGTGCCAGAAGCCGACAGGCTTTTGGCATCCGGCGAGGAGGCGCGATCGAGCCGGGCAGGATGCCGGGCGATCTTCGGCAGGGAGCCGCGAGGCAGGAGCCGAGCTTCGCGGAGCGCCGCCGAGCGTCAGCGATGGTCGGGGCGGAGCCTCCAGGGATGGGCTCTTTCTTCTGCGGCCTGGTGCGTGCCGGGAGCACGCCGATTGCCAGGATGGCACAGCGTTTCAGGAACAAGACGAGCGGGAATCAAGGGTGCGGCAGCATCGGGCAGCAACGCTGAGGTCTGCCATCAACGACTGTAGATCAGCCAACGACACGCAGGTCTCAACATCAAACCACGAATCGTCGTCATGCCTCAGGTTACAACGCAGATTAAGGGACAGATTTGCGGTCACTTCTTTACACGAAACAGGCGTTCAGAAGCAGGGCAAAGCGGCTGAAGATGGATCGCTGCACACTGCTCCCGACAGCCTCTCTCACTCACCGCGCTTTTCTGTATTTTTCCCTTTTCCTTTTTAGGCGCCGTAAGCCTATGAATGAAAAGCCTTAAAAAGCCAAAAAAGGGACAGATTTGCGGTTACAAAGGGACAGATTTGCGGTTACAAAGGGACAGATTTACGGTTTGAAAGGGACGGATTTGCGGTCGTGGAGGGGACAGATTTGCGGTATTAAAGGTCAAGGTTTAAGCTGTCCTTAAACGAGGATGAGCGGATGACCCGACAGCATGGACATCGCAGAGGAACAGCAAGCGCAGGTCTACAAATCCAACGCATTGGTCGAGGCCAGCTACCGGCTCTCGGTCGCTGAGCAACGCATCGTGCTGGCCTGCAACGCACAGGTGCGTCACGATCAGCAGATCACCGACGAACTGCTCTACAGCATCACAGCAACCGAATTCGCCAACCTCTCCGGCACCTCAAGCAAGCAGGCGTACCGTGAGCTCGAACAAGCGGCCATGCGCCTGAGCAGACGCGAAGTCTGGCTGGTCGAACGCCCGAACGGGAACGGCGCTCATGAGGAAACCCTGGTCACGCGATGGGTGCAGTCGGTGCGCTACGTGAGGAAATCGGGCTGCATCAGGCTGCGCTTCAGCCGTGACATGCTGCCCTACCTGTCGCAGCTCACCGAGCAGTTCACGCGCTATGCGCTCGGTGACGTGGCCAGGATGACCTCGGCACACGCGATCCGGCTCTATGAACTGTTGGCCCAGTGGCGCGAGAAGGGATCACGCGAGGTCGAGATCGACTGGTTCCGCAAGGCCCTGCAGATAGAGGATCGCTATCCGGCGATCAAGGATCTGAAGAAACGAGTGCTCGAGCCGGCCATCGAGCAGATCAACACCTACTCACCGTTGCGGGTGCGTTGGTCGCAGCGCAAGACTGGCCGACGCGTGACGCATCTGATCTTCGACTTCCAGTTTCATGAGGATGCGGCACCGAAACCTAAGCGGCTTGCACAACGGCGCTACGACAGCGGCGAACTGATTGGTGGCGTGCCACGGGAGGCCAACGAACGCCACGCACGCATCGGGGAAAGCTATGCACAGGCCGCGAGTCGGCTGCGGCAGGCGCGCGACAACGGGACGCTGAGTTGGTAGCTGGACCTAACGATGAAGGGACAGATTTGCGGTCATGCGTAGCCTCCGGAAGACCAACGTCGTGACATGGCGTGGCGGTGTACACTGATCCAAACCGAACAACAGGCTGAACAGGCAGCGACAGACAGTGAGTCAGGAAACCGGAATCAAGAACAGACTGCTGGAAGCGCGAAAGGGCCGCGGTCTGACCCAGACTCAGCTCGCTGAACGTGTCGGCTTGAGCCAGGCGCATATCTCATCAATGGAGAAAATGCGGCGAGGAACGCCAATGCCCAAGTGGCGCGAGATCGCCAAAGAGCTCGACGTCGATCTCAAGTGGTTGCTGGCCGATGAAGCACAGATACTTGGCGATGACGAGCAATGGCTGATGACGGTCACCGACAATCCGAACCTCCCGTTCGGACTGAAAGAACTACTCGATGACATAGAGCTTATGAAGGGACTCAGGATCGACGGGCTCGAGTGGTCGGTGCTGGAGTCGCTTGAACCCGCATTG
>NZ_JAYESN010000266.1:0-3858 GCF_034860625.1 Lamprobacter sp. | reverse complement strand
CGTCTGCGCGGTGTGGGTCATCAACCCCTGAGCGAAGAAGCGCAGCAGGAAGAAGCCCAGCACCAGACCGGGCACTCCAATGCTGAGCGCGAGCGCGACACTGCCGAGCGCTGCGCCCAGCACCACGCCGGCGACCATGCGCGGCAGTGCGACCCGGTCGACCAGATGTCCGGCCGCGATCAGCAGCAGAGCACTGAGCAGGGTGGCAGCGGAATAGGCCAGCCCGAGCCCGCCGTGTGAGAGCCCAAAGGTCGCCCGCCACTCGCCCCCAAAGAGCGACAGCACAAAGGTTTGGCCGACGGCGGAGAAGGCGACCATCAGAAAGCCGACGCTGAGCAAGCGCCAGTGGCGCAGTAGGGGATGCAAGGAGAGCCTCCAGGGGACGCAGGATAGCCAGACACGAGGCGTTCACCCGAACGGCGGATGCAGCGCGACCAAGACAGGCGTGCAGTGTTCTCCGTAGCGATCTGCACCGGCTGTCATTGTAGGCGTCGCAGACGTCGCTCAGCATCCGGTCTGTGCAGCGAATGCCGAAGCGCAGGGCGCCAGATGACAGAGACGCGTCCAATCCAGCTCTGCTACGCTTTGTGAGCACAAACTGTGAGCACAAACTAACGAGAGAGCCTCTTGATGGACAACCTCGACGTCTTCTCTGTCCGCGAGCTGCGCACCCGATCGGGTGATCTCTTGCGGGATGCCGAACAGGGCCAGCTGGCGCTGATCACCAAGCATGGTCGTCCCGCGATCCTGGCCGTCCCGTTCGACCGTCGCTTGCTCGAGCAAGGTGTGCATCGCTCCTTGGCGCTGACGCTGTTCGAGCAGCGGCATCTGACGCTCGCCCAAGCCGCTAAAGTTGCGGGCCTCTCGCTGGATGCGTTTATCGATCTGCTCGAGCCACTCGGCTTGCCAGTGGTCGATTATCCTGCCGACGAGTTGGCCGATGAGCTCGAGGCTGCGCTTTAGTGGTTCAGGACCCCGACGCCGCGCCCTACCGGATCGTTGTCGCGGACGCGGGACCGTTGATCGCCTTGGCTCGGGTCGAACAGCTGTCGTTGTTAGCCGTGCTTTACGGGCAGATTGTCGTGCCGGAGAGCGTGTTGAGGGAATTGCGCCTGGAATCGCATCGGCCCGGCGCCCGGTTGTGATCAGATGGCTTTGCGCGAGGTCTTCTTCGCACGTACCCTTTGCCCGCTGACAGCGAGGCCGACCTGGCACGCCTGAGACAGGTACTCGATGCAGGCGAGTCCGCGGCCATCCTGCTCGCGCAAGCGCTTGCCTGCCGGTTCTTGCTCATCGATGAGCGCCGTGGACGCGCGATGGCCCGGCGCCGGGGGATTCCCGTGGTTGGGGTGGCAGGCGTATTGCTGGCGGCGAAACGCCGAGGGCTGTTGGAGACGGTCAAACCCGTCCTATTGGCCTTATCGCACCAGGGCTATCGGCTCTCGGATGCCCTGATCACCGAGGTCTTGCGACTGGCGGGTGAAGGCTAATGGCGGGTGAAGGCTAATGGCGGCTAACGAACCGATGGGCTCATGGCCGCGGCATCAGGCTCGCCGCAGTCAACGCCGGCTCACGCTCAGTGACGAACGACGTCTGCCACTTCAGCGATCGTGGCCGCTGCGCCTCCCAGCTCGAACGTCGTCTCGGCAAACCCACCATCGGCAGCGAGATAACCCAGACCGAGCCTGCTCTTGCAAGCTTGCAGCGCCGCGATCGGACCTGTTGGCCCGTCCAGCCCATTTTGGCCCGTCCAGCCCATTGGCGTGCTCGAGCACAAATGAGAGGTAATGTGCACCGGCATGATAGAGCGAGGAGGGTGGCTCACCGCTCCTCTGCGCGAGTTGCTGCGTCACCACATCACGCCTGAGGCGCGGCCCCGCATCACTACACCACCAAGACAGCATCGCTGTCGAGTCCAGCGCGGGCGCCGTCGTGGCGGGCAGAAAGGTCACCCAGACGCGCGACGCATTGCTCGCGGCATGGAGCTTAAACTGATCGCCCTGTGCGTTCTTGACCGCCGCGATCCTCACGCGGATGGCATTGCGCGCATCGTAGAAGTCGCTCAAGGTCCAGGTCTCCTGCGCCCAGGCGCCAGCGCAGAGCGCCATACCGAGAACGATCAATGCCAAGCGCCAGGGTACTCGCATAGGCTGCATGGTCATGCCTCATGGTGTTGAGAGGGTCATCCCGCCCCGCGGCACGCGGCTGGCGTAGGCATCGCGACCAACGGTTGCATCCGACAGTCTGTGGCCGTCGGCGCCAGGACTCCAGGAGACTGGTCAATCGCGGTATGAAGAGCATCGCAGGCGCCAGCGCTGAGCAACTTGAGCTGAGCCACATCGCTGAACAGGTTCGCGCCAGCGGCATGAGACAACCGATGCGACCGAGTCCGTGCTCAGCCAACACCAGGACACCCTGATGACCGCCGACCTTCGCCTGACCCTCCTCTTCGACAACCAGCCAAGCCCCGCCGGACTCGACGCGCTTTGGGGCTTCGCCGCACTGATCGAGACCGGCGAGCGAACGCTGCTCTTCGACACCGGCAGCAACGGCCGCGTCTTACTGAAGAACATGGCCGCCCTCGGCCTCTCAATGGACTCGGTCGATCAGCTCTTCCTCTCCCATCCGCACTGGGATCACATGGGCGGGTTGGATTCGGTGCTCGAGGCCAAGCCGGCGCTCAGCGTGGTGCTGCATGAGGGCTTCTCCAAACACCTGATCGCGGATCTGCACGGCCTCTGCCGCGAGGTCATCGTCGTCGGTGCTGAGCCGCAGATCCTTGCACCTGGCCTGTTCTCCACCGGTCTGCTCGACAGTCAGCCGCCAGAACAGGCACTGATCCTCAACCTGGGCGGCATCACCCTGGCGATCAGTGGCTGCGCGCATCCGGGCATGGAGCAGATCGTCGAGCGGGGTCGGGCGCTGCTTGGTGAGCCGATCCGCTGGGCGATTGGCGGTTTTCACTTGATGTATGCCGATGATGCCGAGATCGCTCGTTCGGTGCAGGCCTTGCAGGCGCTCGGGGTGACCAATGTGCTCCCGACGCATTGCACCGGTGATGCGGCGATCGTCGCGTTTGCGCAGGCCTATGGCGAGCACTGCGTGAGCGGTGGGGTCGGGTGCCGACTGGCGTTGTGATCAGCGTCCTAGCCACGCTGGATGCTGCAAGACGGGCCGTTTCCAAGCGCGTTGGCAAACGATCCGCCGCCTGCTGCGAGCATCAGGATTGGTCATTCTCTGACCATTGCGGTCGCAGCGATTGATTCGGCAGGTGCTTGCAGTCCTCTGACCGGGACTGCGCACAGGGTTATCCACAGCGGCTGTGGATCAATCGCTTCCGGAGAGCCAGTGGCCATGAGGACTGGCAGGAGGCGTTCGGCAACCGGAACGCGATCTGCAGACCACTTGCTGAGTGTCTGCGTCAGCCCGATGACCTCAAGTCCGCGGAGTCAGTCTCAGAGCGCTTCGCTCTTAGAATCCTCTCCCACATCACCCCCATCATCGTCCTGCGTGGACGCTTCATCCTCATCCTTATCGTCGCCATCGACCAACGAGCCCGTCGCCAGCGTCAACGCACTCACCGCGTCATCGGCCGCCAGCAGTTCGGCATCTTTACCCGCACGCCGAGCCGACTCGCGCGCGCGGCGCTCCAGATCGATGATCGAGCGTCCAAGCCCATAGACCAGGCGGCGCAACCTGTGGGTGGCCTCCTTGCGTTGCTTGTTGCTCAGCTGACCGGCGAACCAGAGCCCATCGAGCAACATCAGGATCTTGTCCAGCAACAGCACCAGGCGAACAGAGTGCGCCAGCTGCGGCGATGAGAGCTGCAGGGTAACCTCGCGGGGGTTGGTGTAGCGT
>NZ_JAYESN010000265.1:0-3867 GCF_034860625.1 Lamprobacter sp. | reverse complement strand
ACCGATGGTCTTCACCGAGGACCGACTCGATCACGTCGATCGGATCATCGCCTTGCTTCAGTCGGCGGGAGCTCTCATGGATCAGGCTGAACGGGTCGGAGAGATCATCGCCTTGGCGCAGGCGGCGCGTATCGTCGATCACGTCCCGCACCGCATTGATGCCTGATGTCATGCGGTCGATCCGTTTCTGCTTCTCGGCGATGAAGGTCGACAAGCGTTCGATCAGGCGCGCGGAATCTTGCCAGATCTCGTTGAGTGTTCGGATACGCTGGAGGATCAGCTCCTCGCTGAGGGTGCCAGCAACGGCCTCGGTCTCGACCAGGATGCCGTTGGCGAGCACAAGGAACAGTGTCCAGTCCTCGGTGGGGCTCTCAGTCTCCCGATAGACGAATCGGCCATCTTCATCGATGCGCAGCTGATCGAAGTATACCCGCAAGCCCGGAGCGGCGCCGCTGACGAGATCGCCGACGCGATACGTCGACAAGACACAGTCAAAGCGCTTGCTCTGAACCTCGATCTCGCGGTCACCAAGTGGGACAAGCAAGCTGTCGAACATGCCCATGATGTGATGTCCTGTGCAAAGTCTATGGGTTTAACCGCCGCCTTCAGATCGCCCGAGTACCTTGCGCCAGGTGCTGAGCGCAAGATCGCGTTGGCTTGGCGATCGAAAGCCAAAGGGCAGCCCGGCCAGTATCAATCGAACCTGCCGTCGGCCGGAGGTCAGCGTGGCAATGGTGGCACGAAAATGATGCTCATCGCCAAGTTGAGGATAGGCCAAGACGCTGTCGATTTGGTCTGCTGAACTGAGGGCCGAGTAGGCGAGCGCTTGGTGTAGATCGGCGCGATGCGCATCGCGCACCGCGTCTTTCAGGCCGCTCCAGCCATAGCGGGCCAGCAGGGCGAGATGGGCCTTGTATTTGGCGTCGACCCAGATCATGCGTTCTGCACTGCGCAGCCCAGTATCTGGGATCAGTGCACCCATTGAACTCAGGCTTCCCTGCCAGTTGAGGCGATGTTGGACCTCGCTTGCGCCAACCCAGGTGAGGCCAAGCTGTGGCGCCAAGTCCCGAACAAAGGCCGCTACCCAGGCCTCCCAGACTTGGTCCGCTTCGAGGTCCCAGGCCAAGCCATCGAGACTGCGGGCGCCGCCCAACCCACGTTCTTCGGCGATCCAGCCCATCGCCTGCAGGGCGTCGGTGAGCCAAGCTGATCCTGTCTGGGGCTGATTCCAGGGCGAGGGTCGCTGGCTGGGGCCAGGGCCTAGGTCATGGTTTAGCAGGCGAATGCGTGCGCTGAGCGCACGTGCAGGTGGCGAGTCGCGTTGCTGTGCCAGGTTCTGCTCCAGCCGGGCAAGCGTCCAACGGATAGCCGATAGTAGCTGCGGATCATCATCGAGGTCAGGGAAGCTGCAGGGTAGCCGGCTCCATTGGCCATTGGCGAGATTGCGTTGCGCCCACTGCGTCCACTCGATCCTGCCACGGGGGCTGGTGCGGACCTCGGTGCGCTCGACAAAGCCGCGTCGGAGATAGCGCAGCAGGGCCTCGAGGCGGTTCAGGACCGGTGCGGCGAGGAGCCAGGGCGGGACCTCGCGCGCCGAGCCTGGGACGAGTGCGGCTTGGCCGAGCCGCGGCTCAACGGCAAAGCCGGTCGCTTGCAAGACCGAGCCCAGCGCCGACCAACGAAAACGAGGCTCGACCAATAGGCCCGCTGCGACCCGACGCGTTGCTGGTGAGACCAAAGGTACCGCACCGATATGGCTGCCGGGGTGGACCAGCAGACGCACACCGCCACGGGTCTCGACGTCGGTGCGCAGATCGAGTCGGCGCAGCTGAATCTGATTGGCCTGCAGAAAGCCATCGATCCAGCGATCCCCTGCGGCGCCGACAGCGGCGGGTTCGATTCGGATCGGGTCGCCATGATCGACCAGCCGAAACAGCGGCCTGGCGTTCAACGGCGGTGGTCGGGTCAGTTCTCCGCGGGCCTTTGGTTTCTGCGCGCCGCGCCGGGCTGGCATTAGCGTAGCCCCATCAAGGTCGAGCTGATCCGGTCGGTCAAACCAGCGATGGCCTCGGTGGCGCCGCCACAGAGGCGCTCGTCAAGGTAGTCGTGCAATAGCGGCAAGAGTTCTAGTTCCAGGCGTCGGGCGACTCGGGCAGGGCGATCGGTGGGATCGAGGTCGGGCCTTGGATCGAGAAAGTAGGCATGGCCAGGCACCAGCCGCAGCGTCTCGTCGTCGGCAAACTCGGCGAAGCTGTGAATGCAGTCTGAGAACAGACGGACAGCGAAATCGACGCCTTCGGCGGCCACGACCTCCAGTTCTGGCCAGACCTCGATGAAGGCAAAGCGACGGCGGATCGCGAGGTCCATGCGCGCGATGCTGCGGTCGGCGGTGTTGCGGGTGCCGAGCACCAAGAGGTTGGGCGAGAGTTCCAGTTCGGGCGGGTGGCCTGCGGGGACCTGTGGTAGGCGGGCTCGCCGCGGTGCCTCCCCGACCTCGAAGAGCATCACGGCCTCGCCGAGCACCCGGCCGAGGTCGGCGCGATTGATCTCGTCGATCAGCAGGACATGAGGGCCCTCGGCTGCAGCCTGGTTCGCGCGCAGCAGGTCGCCGGCCCGGACCTCGAAGGTCAGCCCATTGGAGGCCGGGCGCGGGAAGAGGCCGACGACGAAATCTTCATAGGTGCGTGCTGGGTGAAACTGGACCTGGGTCACACTGCCAATCTGATCCGCTAAGCGGATGGCCCAGCGTGTCTTGCCAGTGCCGGGTGGACCTTCGAGGATCAGAAAGCGACGCTCGTTCAATAAGCTGAGGACGCGCGTTTCATCGAAGCGGGGGAAGATGGCGCTGGCAATGTCCTGCTGCCGCTTTTCCCAGCGTGCTCGCGCCTTGCCGGTCAGTGGTGTGCCGTGTTCAGCGAAGAAGAGGTCGAGCAGGTCCTCGACGGCGTTGGCGTCTGCATCGGTCTGTACCGGGATTGCGGCATAGATGACCTGGCCGTAGGTCTTGAGCGCAGGCTCAGCGGCTGGCCAGTTGGCGCTGAGGGTCTCTGGGACACGGCTGTTGAGGTCCAGGAGATCGGGTTTGACCCAGAGCCGGCCCTGATGCAGCGTTCGGAGCGCGCGCAGCCGTCGCCCGTGACCGGGTCTGCCGAGAATATGGCTGTCAGCCCCGAAACCGTCGGTCCCGATGACGAGCACCGCGATGCTGCCGTCGACACCAGGAAACCAGACGAAGGAGGTGCCTTGGTAGGCCCCTGATGTGGGGTTATCGGCCGTGATCCAGCCGGCGTAGGAGGCGGCCTCTTCCTTTTTCTGCAGGTTGGCGCGGAGTTGGTAGCGATCTCGGTGATGGGCCGCGCCGTGGTAACGCTCGGTATAGACCGCCGCCATCAGTTCGCGCGCCTGGTTCGGGTCGCCCATGCCCGACCAATCTCGTCCAGCACGCATGGCATCGATGAGTTGTTGGAAGGCGGTCATGCGATCTCAACCCAGCAAACGTCGCTCCGCTTCAGCATACTTGGCAGCGGTTTGCGTAATGATGGCCTCGGGCAACATCGGCCCGGGCGGCGTTTTGTCCCAGTCAAGGGTCTCGAGATAATCGCGCACGAACTGCTTGTCGAAGCTCGGCGGGCTGCTGCCGGGCTGGTACTGATCGACCGGCCAGAAGCGGGAGGAGTCGGGGGTCAGCACCTCGTCGATCAGGTGCAGGCGGCCCTCGGCATCGAGACCGAATTCAAACTTGGTATCGGCGATGATGATGCCGCGCTCAAGCGCATAGGCGGCGCTTTCCTGATAGATGCGCAGGCTAATCGTGCGCACCTGCTCGGCAAGCTCGGTGCCGATGAGATCGGCGGCGCCGGCGAAGTC
>NZ_JAYESN010000264.1:0-3894 GCF_034860625.1 Lamprobacter sp. | reverse complement strand
TCCTCGAGAGCATCGGCTGTACTTTGGCGTTAGCCGAGGTCTACGACAAGATTCAGTTCGAGCAGGATGTGCCGTTGCAGTGATCGCTGATCACCTCGAAACCGACCAGATTGCGCTCTTGTTTGCTGAACTCGACGCCGATGAGGTGGATGGGCTGCTTGAGGGCTTGGTACTTCTCAGCGTAATTCCTGGCCTGGAGTTGTTCTAGCGCCCGGCCATCAGGTACCAGCTCGACCCGCTGTGCGACCTGCGCATCTGTATGCGGAGGACATCGCCATTCAGGTTGCTCAGGGATGCGCGCGATCAGGCCGTCGATCAGGCGTTAAATCCGTGTGATGGCGGCGATGAGCCCGTTCTTTTGCAGCGCGGCGTAGACCTTTCGACTGGTCTTCGCCAGTCGCGATAGGTCACCAAAATTCGGCATCTCGCCAGCCTCAAGGCGTTGCTCCCAGCCGCACAATTCGCCATCGAGGTAGTCGAGCAGTTTCAGCGAGCAGCCTTGGCAGTCGCCGCTGCAGACTTGCGTTGCTGGGGCGTCGAATGGGAGCGTCTCGCGCACCTGTGCGATGAGTGTATGCATCGCAGTGCGGGTGTCGGGCTTCATGGATGAATGTGAGGCTTTCGATTAACCTGAATCTCGCGCGATTCATCTGCCGGGGTGGTGGCGCGCCATGATCGTTAGCTGGAGTTTGGTCTGCTCTCGTTTGAGCTGGGGTGATTTGGTCTCAGCCGTAGTCTGGCAGCCAGTCGTCGTCGAGGATCTGCTCAAGTTGATATGGACAGTCAACGGGGAAGAGGTGTCGATCGAGATCGGTCTCAATCACTGCATCGCGCGCGGCCTTGACGTAGACCTTGGCCAGCTGTTCTGGGCTCAGGAATCTGTTGAGACTTGGGGATTGTTCGAGCAGAGGCGTTCAATCGCTGTGCGCTGATGGTTGATCGTGATTATCCAGCGCTTGCCACGACGTTCCGGCTGGAGCTGATGCTTGAGCAAGTGCAGCATAAGCACTTGCAGCCGATTCAGCAGCTCTCGGCGTTCGCTCGCGCCCATGGATTCCAATTCCTCGGCGATGTGCTCGACGTCGAGATCGCTCAGTTGGCCTTGTCGCAACAGCTTGGCGTTGTGCAATGTCCAGGCATGGAAGTCGGTGTCATAGGAGGTGTTCTCGATCATGGCTAGGCTGTCTGAGGCTAGAAGTCATCGTCGAAGATGCTGCCTGCGATGGTAAGGGGCAAACCTCGGGGAAGCTCGGCGCGGGCGGTTGCGTTGTCTTGCAAGTCCAGCAAAACACCGTATGGAATGCGCTGCACGCGCTGAAAACAGCACTCCTGCCCTAATCGCTCGTTCAGGTACCGACACCCATCAGTGCCCGCGCTCCATCGCGGGCGTGCTAGGCGTCAATCGACCAACTCACCCTCGACCACGCTCTCAAACAGCAACTGCCCATCATGGGCATCGACCTCGATAGTGTCACCGGGGGCGAATTTGCCGGCGAGAATCTGCTGCGCGAGCGGGTTCTCGAGCTGGGCGCGGATCGCGCGCTTGAGCGGGCGGGCGCCGTAGACCGGATCGAACCCGGCCTCGCCGAGCAGGTCGAGCGCGGCATCGCTCAGGGTCAGGCCCATCTCGCGGTCGGCCAGCCGCTCCTTGAGATAGCCGATCTGAATCCCGGCGATGGCGCGGATCTGCAGCTCATCGAGCGGATGGAAGACGACGATCTCATCCAGGCGGTTGATGAACTCGGGCCGGAAGGCGACGCGCACCACCTCCATCACCGCCTCCTTCATCTCGGCATACTGCGCCTCGCCGGACTTCTGCTGGATGATGTCCGAGCCGAGATTCGAGGTCATCACGATTACCGCATTGCGGAAGTCGACCGTGCGGCCCTGGCCATCGGTCAGGCGGCCGTCGTCGAGCACCTGCAGCAGGATGTTGAACACATCCGGATGCGCCTTCTCGACCTCGTCCATCAGGATCACCGCATAGGGCCGGCGGCGGATCGCCTCGGTCAGATAACCGCCCTCCTCATAGCCGACATAGCCGGGCGGAGCGCCGATCAGCCGCGCGACCGAGTGCTTCTCCATGAACTCGGACATATCGATGCGGACCATGGCCTCCTCGGTATCGAACATGAACTCGGCCAACGCCTTGCACAGCTCGGTCTTGCCGACGCCGGTGGGGCCGAGGAACAGGAAGGAGCCGATCGGCCGGTTCGGGTCGGACAGACCCGCCCGCGAGCGACGAATGGCATCGCTGACCGCGCGCACCGCCTCCTGCTGGCCGATCACGCGCTGCTCGATCTCACCCTCCATCTTCAGCAGCTTGTCACGCTCGCCCTCGAGCATCTTGCTGACCGGGATGCCGGTCCATTTGGAGACGATCTGCGCGACCTCCTCGGCGCCGACCTTGTTGCGCAGCAGCTGGTTCGCGGCGCTGCCATCGGCCTCAGCGGCCGAGGCAAGTCGCTTCTCAAGCTCGGGAATGCGCCCGTATTGCAGCTCGGACATGCGGGTGAGGTCGCCGGCGCGGCGCGCGGTCTCCATCTCGACGCGGGCGCGATCCAGCTCTTCCTTGATATGCGCCGTGCCCTGCACCGCAGCCTTCTCCGACTTCCAGATCTCGTCGAGGTCGGAAAACTCTCGCCCCAGCACCTTGATCTGCTCTTCGAGGTCGCGTAGGCGCTTCTTCGAGGCCTCGTCGGACTCCTTCTTCAGCGCCTCGCGCTCGATCTTGAGCTGGATCAGCCGCCGGTCGAGCTTGTCCATCTCCTCCGGCATCGAGTCGATCTCCATGCGGATCTGCGAGGCGGCCTCGTCGATCAGGTCGATCGCCTTGTCCGGGAGTTGGCGATCGGCGATGTAGCGGTGGCTCAGCGTGGCCGCGGCAACGATCGCCGGATCGGTGATCTCGACCGCGTGATGGACCTCGTAGCGCTCCTTGAGGCCGCGCAGAATGGCGACCGTGTCCTCGACATTGGGCTCGTTGACCAGCACCTTCTGGAAACGCCGCTCGAGCGCTGCGTCCTTCTCGACGTACTTGCGGTACTCGTCGAGCGTGGTGGCGCCGATGCAGTGCAATTCGCCGCGCGCCAGCGCCGGCTTGAGCATGTTGCCGGCGTCCATCGCGCCCTCGGCCTTGCCGGCGCCGACCATGGTGTGCAGCTCGTCGATGAACAGCACGACGTTGCCTTCCTGCTTGGCGATGTCGTTAAGCACCGCTTTCAGACGCTCCTCGAACTCGCCGCGGAATTTGGCGCCGGCGATCAGCCCGGCCATATCCAAAGCCAGCAGCCGCTTGGTCTTGAGTCCCTCGGGCACCTCGCCGTTGACCATTCGCTGCGCCAGGCCTTCGACGATGGCGGTCTTGCCGACGCCGGGCTCGCCGATCAGTACCGGGTTGTTCTTGGTGCGACGCGCGAGCACTTGAATGGTGCGGCGGATCTCATCGTCGCGTCCGATCACCGGGTCGAGCTTGCCTTGCTCGGCGCGCTCGGTCATGTCGATGGTGTATTTCTCGAGCGCCTGGCGCTGCTCCTCGGCGTTCGGGTCGTTGACCGCCTCGCCGCCGCGCAGGCTCTCGATCGCCTTCTCCAGCGCGCCCTTGCTGGCGCCGGCCTCGCGCAGCAGCTTACCGAGCTCGCCCTTGTCCTCAAGCGCGGCCAAGACGAACAGCTCAGAGCTGATGTACTGATCGTTGCGTGTTTGGGCCAGCTTATCGGTCAGGTTGAGCAGCTTGCCCAACGCATTGGAAACGGTCACGTCGCCGCCGCTCCCTGAGACCTGCGGCAGGCGCTCGAGCGCCTCGCCGAGCGCAGAGCGCAGCCGATTGACGCTGACATCGGCCTGCGCCAGCAGATGGCGCACGGTGCCGCCGTCTTGATCGAGCAGGGCCAG
>NZ_JAYESN010000263.1:0-3911 GCF_034860625.1 Lamprobacter sp. | reverse complement strand
GCGAGGGCAGGAGCGAGAGTTCGTTCTCTAAGGTCGCCACCGCGCGGCGTTGGGCGACGCTGGCGCGGCGCTGTTCGTCGCGCTGCGAGCCTGAGGCGGAGCCGGTCGTGGCGAGCTGCTCGATGCGTGTCAGCTACTCTTCGGTCAGCTCCAGACGTTCCTGCTCCAGCACCAGCAGGCGGCGCGTGCTCTCGGCCTCGACCTCGAGCTGGGCCAACTCGGCGGCTAGACGCGCGCCTTCGGCCTCGGCCTCGGCGATGGCGAGTTGATAGCGGCTGGGGTCGAGCGCGAGCAACAGGGTTCCAGCCGGCAGCAGGTTGCCGCTCTCCAGATCCGGGTGACGCTCGACCACGCGACCGGCGACATTGGCGATCGCCTGCCAGCGCTCGGCCGAGCGCGCGCTGCCGAGGCTGCGCGCCTCGATCCGCAGGGCGACGGGTTGCAGCGCGATGACCCTTAGCGTCGGGGCCGCTGCCGGGCTGTCGCTGTGTTGCGGCGCTCGGGCATGGCTGATCAAGAACGCGGCCAGGGCGATGCCGCAGCCGAGCCCGAGCAGGATCAGCAGTCCACGGCTGAGTGTGGTCAGGAGGGGCTTCATGGTTGGTCCTGTTCCTGGGTTTCCAGGGTGGTCCAAAGGTCGCCTTTGGTCCGCATGGCTTGGCTGTCCCGGCTGGCCTGGTTGTTGGACGGGACGGCGTTGCGATCCCTTAAAGCGTCCATTGAGCCTGCAGCAGAGTGCCCGATCCTTGATCGGGGTCAAGCGGCGTCTGGCGGCGGCGCCGGTCGCTCGGCCGGTTAAAAGTGAGCATCGATAGGGCAGGTTGGCATCGATCAAGAAGCGCGCCATCAGGCCACGCGTTCAAGACGGTAGCGATGGGCCATCATGTCCGCGGCGAAGCGGACACAGGCGTCGATGTCTGCGTCCTCTAACGATGGATATTGCTGGAGAATCTCCTCACGCGAACCCCCGGCGCCGAGATAACCCAGCAGGGTTTCGACGGTAATCCGTAAGCCGCGAATGGTCGGCCGACCGTTGCAGAGATCAGGGTCGACAGTGATGCGGCCGTCGAGGTAGCTGAGGGTTTCGCTGGCCATCTGAGCGTTGACTCCTGTGCAGTCCTTAGGCTGTTGGCGCATGTCGGCGCAGAGCCGATTGTCTCAGGCCGTATTGCGGAACTCGTGATAATCGCGGATTGAATTCAGCGTGTCTTTCTCTGTTTGTTGTGCCTTGTACAGGTCCCAGCGGATTTGCAAGTTCAGCCAGAAATCCTCTGACATGTTGAAAAACCGCGCCAACCGCAGCGCGGTGCTGGGTGTGACGCCACGCCGCTGATTGACCAGTTCGTTCACGCGCTGGTATGGCACCTGGATGGCGTCTGCCAGTTCACGCTGGGTAATGCCCATTGGGGTCAGAAACTCCTCCAGGAGCATTTCACCGGGATGTGTGGGTTGGCGTTCGGTCGGTATGCGCACCATCTTTTGACCTCAGTGGTAATCCGTGATTTCAACATCGCTAGGGCCGGCTTGCGTCCAGACAAAGCAAATTCGGTATTGTTGATTGATACGGAGACTGTGTTGTCCGGCACGGTTGCCTGTCAAGGATTCCAGCCTATTGCCAGGTGGGATCTTCAGTTCATCCAAAGCGGCGACTGAATCCAGTTGATCGAGCTTCCTCCCCGCTATTTTCCAAAGGGACTGAGGGCAGGCTTTTCTGGCATGCCGAGAAGTGACGCCATTGAAAATATCTTCGGTGGCTTTGTCCTTGAATGACACAATCATGAACGCATGATAGCACGGTATCCATGTTATCTGAGCCTGCCCGCAGTGATGTTGCGATACCCGCCGATCACAGACTCGCCGAGCCCATCTGGAACGGCTTGGGGGATTTGGAACTGAACGCGCTCGCCGATACTCGTCTGGCGGATTGGCAGATGCAGTCAAGGTTGGGCTGGATGAGTTGTGAGCGGGTGTTTCACCCCTCGGATCGGCCGACCATCAACACGCGGCGCCAGCAGCATCGGGCCGATGACGACCAGGAAGGCGGCGAAGGCGCCGCTCCAGAGCAGACCCGAGAGCAGAATCTAGCTGCTCCAAAGGTTGCTTTTTATCTTACGTTGACGTTAGATTAATGCTCCACGCCAATCGGAGGTCAACCATGTCGACGAAACTTCTGCTGCACACCAAGCAAGTCTTAGACAACGCCGCGCGGGCTGCACTGAATGATCACCTGCAAGCTGAGCTGGCAGGCGAAACGCGCTTGGAGCCCTCGACCAAACCACACCTGTTGTTTGCCTTGCATGATCCTGCGCGAGTGACCTCACAGCAGCTCCTAGCCGTGGTGCAGAAGCGGGGCCTGTCAGCGCGCTTCGTTGACCTGTGAATCGCGCTGGCTCTAGCGGAGTGTGATGATCATGAAGATCGGCGTCATCGCCGAGCAGCTTGGTACCACGGTGCGCACCCTGCGCTTCTATGAAGCGCAGGGGCTGGTGCAGCCGCAGCGTACGCCGGGTGGAACCCGGCTGTACGATGAGGCAGATGTGGCCCGTTTTGCCGCCGTGCTGGCTTTGGCTCGTCTTGGCTTCTCGCTGCAAGAGTTGGCGGCGCTGGCCGCTGTGCGGTCGCAGAACGAGACCGGCGCTGCGGCGAGCCGTGATGTCCTGGCGCGCCTTGCAGCCATGGATCAAAGCCTCGCCGAGCAAGCGACCGCCATCAAGGCACAACGGCGCGATCTGGCCCAAGCCCGAGCATTGGTGAGCCGTTGCCAGGGCTGCACGCAGCGTCCGCTGCGCGCGGTCTGCGATCAGTGTGAGGTCAGTCGTGGCGTCAGCGACAGCCAGATCCTGCAGCTGATTTGGGAGGCTCCGATCCGTGATTGAAGTGCAGCTTGACTGGTATTATCGATGCGTCTGGCCGGACGGCTTTGGCGCTCGTGGCTGGAAGCTCGCCTCGGCGATCGATGATCCGAACATCATCGCCTCGACACCAGCCACCGGCGATCAGATTCCCACTGCGGTGTTCATCCACGACATCCTTGATCACGCACTCTGTGGGCTACCGCCGAGTGGCCATCGGGCTGAATCGATCGCGTTGCTGCAACTCGCTGCGCGCACCGGTGCTGATCCGCGCCCCGATCTGGCGCAGATGGTCGATGAAGACCTGATGCAGGGCCAGGCCAATGGCGAACCGCTAGACAGCCTACTGCCGGAGGATCTCAAACCCCAGCGATGGGACAGGCCATGCAGCGGCCGGGCGGTCATACAGCCCCTGATCGATCGGCTGGGCCCTGAGGTCGTGCGATCGCGCTTGACCCAGCACCTGCTCGAGATCGGTGTTGCTGGTGCTGCAAAAGCCGAAGCGGCCTATCGTGCGTGGGGGCTTGAGTACGCGCGCCGAGGTGCCCTTGGGCTGGCGCTACAACAGCTTTTTACAGAGGCCGACCGGCAGGTCTGTGAAGCCGGTTGGCACCAGGCTTCGGGTTTGATCGCGATCAGTCAGGAGCGTTGCGCATTGCGCGTGCAGTCACCGCAAACATGGGCCGTTGCGAGCCAGTATTGATGTCATGCGCGATGCGCAAAGGTTTCGCTTGCTCGAACAGAGCCGGATGGGGTTGGGCGAAGAAGTGCTCCGCAGCCGTGGTGCCATCGCGACGGCGGGTCGCGAAGTTGTGTAGATGGTGGTGTTCCCGCAAAGCATCCTTTGAGCCTGCTGCAGACTGTCCGACGCTTGATCGAAGTCAAGCGACGTTTGATCGCGGCGCCGGTCACTCGGCTGGTCATTGATGGCGGGGCAAGATGACTCGGGCAGTATCGAACCACTTCGGATCGATCGTCTCTGGGAGGACCGGGGCATTGAAAACCGCTTAGCAGTGCTATCCTAAGCCCCTTTCCGAGTCCTTTTTAGAAACCTGGAAT
>NZ_JAYESN010000262.1:0-3923 GCF_034860625.1 Lamprobacter sp. | reverse complement strand
GGGCCGATAGGGCCGATAGGGCCGATAGGGCCGATAGGGCCGATGAGACCGATAGGGTCAAGGTGGTGGCGCCTGGCCCGACCCTGTTGATTGCGCCGACCTCGGTGCTCGGCAACTGGCAGCGCGAGGTGCAACGCTTCGCGCCACAGCTGCAGACCCATCTGCATCATGGCCCGGCGCGCGAGCAGGACAAGCGCGCCTTCGCCGCCCAAGCCGAGCGAGTGGCGCTGGTGATCACCTCCTATGCCCTGGCGCGCAAGGATCTGACCTTACTGAGCAGCGTCAACTGGCATCGCGTGGTGTTGGACGAGGCGCAGAACATCAAGAACCCCAAGGCGGCGCAGACCAAGGCGGTGTGCAAGCTGCCAGCCGTGCATCGCCTGGCGCTGACCGGTACCCCGGTCGAGAATCGGCTCGGCGATCTCTGGTCCCTGTTCCAGTTCCTGCAGCCGGGTTATCTCGGCACCCAGGCGCGCTTCCGCAAGACCTTTGAGCTGCCGGTGCAGCGCGACAAGGACCCGGCGCAGACGGCAATCCTGAAGACGCTGGTGCAGCCGTTCATCCTGCGGCGGGTGAAGACCGACAAGGCCATCATCAGCGACCTGCCGGACAAGCTCGAGGCGCCGCAATACTGCCAGCTCAGCCGCGAGCAGGGTGCCCTCTACGAGAGCCTGGTGGTCGATGTCGAGCGCCAGCTCGAGCAGGCCGAGGGCTCCGCGCGCAGCGGCCTGATGCTGTCGACGCTGATGAAGCTCAAGCAGATCTGTAACCATCCCGCGCAGTTCCTGCAGGATGGCAGCCCGTTCACGCCGGAGCGTTCGCAGAAGCTGCAGCGCCTGCAGGAGATGCTCGAAGAGGCGATGACCGAGGGCGACAGCGTCTTGGTCTTCACCCAGTTCACCGAGGTCGGCGAGCAGCTCGCGCGCCTGGCCCGCCAGCATTGGCACCTCAACACCTTCTATCTGCATGGCGGCACCCCACGGCAACGCCGCGAGGCGATGATCGCCGAGTTTCAGGACCCGACCAGCGAGCCGTCGCTGTTCGTCCTCTCGCTCAAGGCCGGTGGCGTCGGCATCACCCTGACCAAGGCCAATCATGTGTTCCACTTCGATCGTTGGTGGAATCCGGCGGTCGAGGATCAGGCCAGCGATCGCGCCTTCCGGATCGGCCAGGAGAAGACCGTGTTCGTGCACAAGTTCGTCACCATTGGCACGCTCGAGGAGCGCATCGACGCCATGATCGAGGAGAAGAAGGCGGTGGCTGGGGCCATTATTGGCAACGATGAGTCTTGGTTGACGCAGTTGGATAATGATCGGTTCAAGGCCTTGATTCGGTTGAATCGGGATGCGGTGGGAGAGTGATTTTGAGGAGTGAGTGATTAGGAGTGAGTGATTAGGAGTGAGTGATTAGGAGTGAGTGATTAGGAGTGAGGAGTGAGGAGTGAGGAGTGAGGAGTGAGGAGTGAGGAGTGAGGAGTGAGGAGTGAGGAGTGAGGAGTGAGGAGTGAGGAGTGAGTGGTGAGTGGCGATGGGGCATCAGTGGGTGAGGTGTTGAGATGAGTAGCCGTGGTAAGACTTGGTGGGGGCAGCGTTTTATTGCTGCCTTGGAGCAGCAGATGGATTCCGGGCGTTTGCAGCGCGGGCGTTCCTATGCGAGCCCTCGACGTATTCTGAGCTTTGAGATCGATGCGAAGGGCGTGGTGAGCGCGACGGTGCGTGGGAATATCAATCCCTATTTTGGGGTGACCAAGGAGCCGCGTTATCAGGTCGCGATTCAGCTTGATCCGATTCCGGCAAAGGCGCGTAAGACCCTGATCGAGCAGCTCGGTGGTCGTGCTGATCTGGTCAGTCATCTGTTGATGAATGAGATGCCGGAGGGGATCGATGCGGCCTTTGCGGAATCTGGGGTCGGTCTGCTGCCGCGTTCGGAGAAGGACTTTAAGCGCACTGACTGTTCCTGTCCGGATTGGGCGAATCCCTGCAAGCATATCGCTGGCGTCTATTATCGGTTGGCCGAGCAACTCGATCATGATCCGCTGCTGTTGTTCGAGCTGCGGGGCTTGGCGCGCAATGAGTTGCGTACCGAGCTGGCGCGGACCCCACTTGGGCAGGCGCTTGCGCCTTTGATGAGCGAAGATGACCAGGCGCCGTTGGAGCCGGTTGAGTCGCTCTATCCGCCGCTGCGGCCTGTGGCTGATGAGGTGACGAGCGCGGCAGGCGCGTGGCAGCAACAGGCGCTAGACCCACAGGGCTTTTGGCGTGGGCGTGTTCCATTGCCCACTGAGCCTGAGGCTGCAACCGGACAGGGGCCTGACCGCGTCTCCGCTGTGTTGGTGAAGAAGGGTGGTGACTTCCCGCCCTTTTGGGATCGGGATCAGTCCTTCATCGCGGTGATGGATGAGCTGTATCGGCGTATCGAGAGCAAGAATCGACGCTTGCTCTAGGCCGACGATTGCGTTTTGAGTCAGGCACTAGTCACAGGCCTCGGCTAAGCGCTAGCTGAGCGAGCGCTAGAGGCGATTTGGGCTGCCATGGTCGGGCTGGACCAGTTTCGGTTCAGTTGTCGCAAGGCGTCGATCGATTCGCCGCATTGGAGGCTTATTTCGCCCTGCTTCCGCCAGTGCGACTGCTCGGGGGCTGCAGGGTCCAGGCAGCGGAAAATCGCGACAGCACAAATGCTCTTACCTTGCGGAATGCCGTCTATGCCGCATAAGATGACCAATAATTTGTTCATTTAGTGAGGCAAGTATGGCGACAGTGGTCGAGGATCTGACCGATCTCTTCTCGGACCTGGGTCTTGTCGAGAGCGATCGGCTCGCCGAGCAACTGCATGTCACCAAGGCTGAACTCGCACGCGCCATCGGGCTCTCGCGTGATGCGCTCAGCAAACGTGCGCGGATCACTTCGACAAAGACCCAGCAGCGTCTCCGCGATACCGTTGACATCATCAATCGAGCCATTCCTTGGGCTGGCTCCACGGCACGCGCCTTTGCCTGGTTTCGCTCGCAGCCGCTGCCATCCTTCGGTGACAAGACCGCCGAGGATCTACTCAAGGAGGGGCGCGCCCAAGCCGTCAAGGATTATCTGTCGCGCATCGCCGATGGGGGCTATGCCTGAGCCCTTGCCGATTGGCGACGGTTGGCGATGACAGCGCAGCTTGATCATCTCGGTGTTCGCTACCATGGCCTGGTCTATCGCGCCCATCATCCGGGTTGGGCTTACCTGCCGACATCCGGGGAAGGGGCTAAGCGCCATGGTGGGCGCTTTAATCGCAAGGGGCAAACCGCGCTCTACACCTCGCTCGACCTGACGACCGCCTGGCTTGATGCGCAGCAGGGCTTTCCTTTCAAGGCCCAGCCGATGACGCTCGTGGCCTACCAAGTGCGTTGTGAGCGGGTCGCCGACCTCACCGATCTCGACCGACTTGTCGCAGCCAGCATTGATCCCGCGGATTTGGGCTGTGCCTGGGAAGATTTGGCGAGTCGTGGTCTGCGGGCACCGACCTGGCGGATTGCTGACGCCTTGCTCGCGGCGGGATTTCAAGGTGCCCTCGTTCCGAGCTTTGCACCAGCGCTGAATCCAGCGCCGACACCGGCTCAGCGGCGCAATCTGGTCTTCTGGACCTGGGCGAGCGCAGCGCCTTGCTCGGTGCAAGTCATCGATGACTTCGGTCGTTTGCCGAAAGATGCGGCGAGTTGGGAGGTGAGTGAGTCCGCTGCGGAAACGACACCCATAACAGCGTCCAATTCGACCAGCGTTTCATGCGCTGTTCTTCGTCGACATTGCGCGCATTGCGTGGCAGCCGGCTAGATCGGCCGCGGCTAGGTGCCAGGGTTCATCCTCAAGCTGAAGACCTTGGTGTTCACGCCCTCGATGGTCAAGGGACAGGGGGCTGGTCTGACTCGGATCGCTGGCGCCGAAACA
>NZ_JAYESN010000261.1:0-3934 GCF_034860625.1 Lamprobacter sp. | reverse complement strand
CGCATGATTAAGGAGATTTCACATTTATTGTCAATGACTTAGATAAAAAAATCGCCATCACCAATAGGAATAATAAGCGCAAATCTAGCTTGTCAATACAGGAGTTTACTTAGGAACTCAGTTCCTTACTTCAGCCGCCATCTAGGGAACTCAGTTCCCTACTTCAGCTGCCATCTAGGGAAATCAGTTCTCTACTTCAGCTGCCAATCTAGGGAACTCAGTTCCCTACTTCAGTCGCCATCTAGGGAACTCAGTTCTCTACTTCAGCTGCCATCTAGGGAACTCAGTTCTCTACTTCAGCTGCCAATCTAGGGAACTCAGTTCCCTACTCAGGACCATTATGAGTCGTACTTGGTGACAGCATTCAGACGGCCTGGCACAAACGAGGCGTTGCCGGTCGCGAGAGAGTTGCAGCGCGGTACTTATCTGTAACCGATGCCTTAGCCGCCTTCTGGCCAGCCGCCGATCACCGACCTGGCGCCAACAGAACAGCCAGGCTTTGCAATGATGTGCCGCTGTGCATCATCGCCGTGATCGGCCATTCCGTGAGCATGACCAGGCATTCCGGAAACACACCGACAATCGATCGGAATCAGCGGTCACGATTGGCCGGAATACGCGCGGATCACGGTCCCCGCCGCCGAAGGAGAAGGCCAGCCTGCCCCCTTCTGTCAGGCGCTGACCCGATCTGCGCTGAGCCGTTCAAGCTTGCCGAGTCGTGGCTGGATGTCGCAGCACTCGACCGACGCGCGGATGAGTTCGATCGCCAGCAGTTCATCCTTGGCCGGCGACAGGCGGGCGCGTAGGTCACAGGGCTACTACGCAGGGGCGGCAGTGGTCATGGCACTATCGGGCGCGGGTGGCGTGATCAAGGCGGGCGGTGGTGCACGACAGGCTGTGTGGCGAGGAGGCTGGTGCCGGCGGTGACTCAATCTAGCGCTGGCTTGGGCTTCTTCTCGAACACCTGCAGATTCGGATCCTGCAGCAGGATCGCTGGCCCTTGGTCGGTCGGCACCTGAGCACCGAGCGTGCCGCTCAGGGCAGCGACCCATTGCGGCCAGTCGCTATTCGCCTTGGTGAGTTTCTTCCAGGCCTTCGGGCGCAGCGTGGCGATCACCAGGGCGTTGTCGGTCTGGATGCCGATCTTCATGCCGTCCTTGATCTGGACCGCCTTGGGCAACTGGTTAAACTTCAGGGTGAGTTCGAGGCGACCGGGCACGATGGCATCCTCCGTCAGTGGGGCGTCTTTGGGAATGTTGGGCGCAGGGGGTTTTGGGGGCTTCACCGTCCACGGCTTCTGCGGTGGGATCTCTCCCCGCAGCACGGCCGCGGCATACGCGGCTTGGTGGGCGCTAACCTGACCGCAGGGGGTGCCGTCGATCGCTAAACGGGGTGCGCCTTCGACGGTGGCTTCGAGATAGGCCGGCAGGTTGCAGTAGTCGGCGAGCGCTCTGTTGATCAAGTTGCGCAGGAGCTGTTTCGCAACGCTTCGTTGATGCTTGTTGGTGCCTTCGGCACGGATCAACTCGGCCGCGAGCGGCTCGAACATGTCCTTGTTAATCTTGATCTTGACCGGCTTCGGATTGGCGACATCGAAACAGGCCGGGAAGTGCTTGAGCAGGTCGAAGGGCTCAAGGCCATCGGGGAGTGCCGCCTGTAACGTCGATGCGGTCTGTTGCGAATCGGTGTTGGGGGCTGTCGGTTCAGGGTTGGTCATCGCTCTCGGGTCATGGCGTTTGGTGAACGAGGGCTCGGTTGCTGGGTGGCGGGGATTGGCGACCTCGCCGTGAACGAGACTGGCGACAACGGGCTCAGCGCAGACGGGGTTCGGCGGGCGTCGGCTCCGCTCGGGCCTCAATCCGCAGTCGCCAGTCACCCCGGACCTGCCGGAGACTGCAGTCGCCCACCAACCAGTTCGTGGTCTTGAAACGAGTCCGCTTGCGCTCGACCAGCCAATCGACGATGACGCGGGTTGCAGGATGAACGCTTTCCGGATCGCGGATCTTCTCTAGGTACTGGGGCTGGCCGCCAACATCGGCAAACACCACGGCATTCCAGACCGTCCAGCAGGTCTTCAGCAACGATTGCCCTTCCTGACTATTCGGCTCGATGCCCATGCGCTCAAACAAGGGCTTTGCAAAGTCGAGGAAGGTCGCGGAGTATTTTTTGGTCGGCTTCTTGCGCAGTGCCATGCGGGTGGATGGGCGATCGTCTTCAGCGGTTGGTGTGATGGGGTCGTTGGTGCCTGTTGGCCATCGTCTTGCACCCTGTTGGTGGCGATGGCGCGGATCTCAGCTTAAAGTTCATCCGCCTCCAGGCGGCGCAGACCAATCAGGGTGCCGATCGCATTGCCCAGCTGGAGATCGCCCTGCATCAGCAACCGTGTTGAGAGCGAGGCGACGAAGGCTTGCGCGCGGGCATCGTCACTCGGCGCAAAGGCCGCCTCGGCAAAGGCTTGGTGGATCAGTTGCTCGAGGCCGGCTGGATCACCGGCACTGTTGAACAGGCTGTGCGTCGTCGTACCGCTACCTCCTGATCGGCCCCGGAACCCGCGCATCCCGCGCCCCGTCCAGAGCCTGGCTGTCGGATCAATGGGGTCCTGATCGCGCTATGATGAGGCCTTATCCTGTCTCGCTTTTCCTGCCTTGTCCATCACCATGACCCGCTCAGAACTCATCGCCAAGCTGACCCAGCATCCGACGCACCTCGCCCCCGAGGACGTCGAGATGGCCGCGAAGACGCTGATCGACCTGATGCGCGAGACCCTCGCTGCTGGGGAGCGTATCGAGGTGCGCGGATTTGGTGCCTTCGTCCTGCGCGAGTATGCGCCTCGCCTGGGCCGCAACCCGAAGACTGGGGAATCCGTGATGCTACCGGCCCGGCATCGGGTGCATTTCAAGCCGGGTAAAGACCTGCGCGAGCGGGTGGATGCGGGTAAATCGCCCTCATGAGCTTTCGCTTCTGGCGCCGTGTTCAGCTCTTCCCGGGCGTGAGCCTGAACCTGAGCAAATCCGGCGCTTCGCTCTCCGTGGGACCGCGCGGCGCCAAGTACACCATCGGCCCCAACGGCACCTGGGCCACCGTCGGGCTGCCCGGCACCGGCCTCTTCTATAGTGTGCAGAACCCCGGACGGGTGAGAGCGTCTGACCGCGGCCGCCGCACTCACACCGAGCGCACTCGCAGCCTGCCACCGGCGCCCTTGCCGGTTGCGGTCAAGGACCGACTCACGCTCGGCTTCTTCCAGCACCTGATCACCCCGGCCGATGAGCAAGCCTTCATCGCCGGACTGCGCGCCCTGCACGAGGGCGACGAGACCGAGGCCCTGGCCCAGCTGGAGACGGCCGCCGAGCAGCCCGATGCCGCCTGGACCGCCGGCCTGCTACGACTCAAGCGCCGCGACCTCGAGGCCGCGCATGCGCTGCTGCACAGCGCCCTGCAGCGGCAAGACCGCTTGGGGCAGCTCTACGCCAAGTACCAGGTCAACGCCACCACCAGCTTCTCGATCACCCCCGAGGTCACCGCCCACATCGCCCCGCGCGAGCGTGGTACCCGGCTGGCCCTGGCCGAGCTGCATCAGTTGCGTGAGCAGCCGGCGCTGGCGGCCGAGCACCTGCGCCTGATCCTGGCCGAGACCCCAGACGATGTAGTGTTCAAGGCGGCCCTGGCCGAGCTGCTGCTCGAGGTTGAGCCGGTCCCGCGCGCGAACGCCGATCAGGTGTTGCAACTGAGTGCAGGGCTGGAGAACGAGACGCCGGTGCATGCTGCGCTGTTGCTCTACAAAGCGCGCGCGTTGCGGGCACTGGGCCTGGATGAGGTGGCGGTGAGCACCCTGACCCAGGCCTATCGGCGCAAAAAGGATCGGCCCGTGGAGCTGTTGCGCCAGATCCGCTATGAGCGGGCGCTGGCCTATGCGGCGGTGGGGCGGCGCGGTGAT
>NZ_JAYESN010000260.1:0-3965 GCF_034860625.1 Lamprobacter sp. | reverse complement strand
TCGCGCGCTGGTCAGCGAGATCGAAACCCTGCTCAACCCGATTGAAGATCGCTTCTTCCTGCTGCGCCTGGAGCCGCGCGGCAAGGTGCGCGTGCGCGGCAAGGGCCTCAAGCCCGTCGATCCACCCTGGTTCTATGTGGGATAACGCCGATGACGACCCTGTATCTCGATCGCCGCGACACGCGCCTGAAGCTCGAGGGCCGCGCCCTGGCCATCTATACCGATGAGCAGCGCCGCGGCACGGTGCCGATCCACCTCCTTGAGGCGGTGATCATGCGCAGTGCCGTGACGCTGGAGAGTAGCCTGCTCGCCAACCTGACCGAGGCCGGTGTCAGTGTGGTGATCTTCGGTGGCCGCCATGCCCGCAAGGTTGCACAGGTGCATGGTCCGTCTCACAACGACGGCGCTCGGCGCATCGGCCAACTGCGCCGGGTCGATGATCCCGCCTGGTGCCTGGCCTGGACCCGACGGCTGGTCAGCGGCAAGCTGCGCCGCCAGCAACGCCTGCTGGTCAGCGCACTGGAGGCACGCCCGGACCTACGCCAAGCCCTGCTCAAGGCCCGCGATCAGTTGCAGCAAGCGCGTCGGCGCGCGGCCGATCCCAGCACGAGCGCCATCGACAGCCTGCGCGGCATCGAGGGTGCCGGCGCGGCGGCCTACTTTAGCGCCTATTGCGCGCTGTTCGCACCTGAGCTGCAGTTCACTGGCCGCAACCGCCGGCCGCCGCGCGATCCGGTCAATGCCGTGCTCTCGCTCAGCTACACCCTGCTGCACTCGGAAGCCGTGCGCGCCTGCTATGGCGCTGGCCTGGACCCGATCATCGGCTACTACCATGTGCTCGACTTCGGCCGCGAGTCATTGGCCTCGGACCTGATCGAGCCGCTACGCCCGTTGGTCGATGCCTGGGTCTGGGCGCAGTTCCGTAGCCGCCATCTGCGCGCCGATCAGTTCAGCCGCGACGGTGAGGCCTGCTTGCTCGGCAAGAGCGGACGGCAACACTTCTATGCGGCCTGGGAGCTGTTTGTGCGCTCGCAGCGTCGGCTGCTACGGCGGCTCTGTCGGACCCTGGCGGTGCGGCTCGCCGCCTCCGGCGCTCAGGTCGCCGTCGCGAGCAAGACCCTGCCAACGCTCGCCGCCGAGGATGCCAAGGAGATTGCAAACCGATGATGGTGCGTACCGCCCAAAACCGTCAGCCGCAGGCGCTTGAACTGGCGCAGCAAGTGCGGCTCGACGCCCGGCCGCTCTACATCGCCGCCGGCAGCGATACCCGCATCTGGCTTGCCGGGCGCGCGCTGGGCATCCAACGCGAGGAGCGCGCTGAACAGTTCTTTCCGCTGCAACGCCTCTCGCGCGTGCACAGCAGCACCCGTGTGTCCTGGAGCAGCGAGGCCCTGCTGGCCTGTGCCGAGCAGGGCATCAGTGTCATCTTTGTCAGCGACGACGGCGAGATCGCTGCGCGCCTGCTGGGTCGTCCCGGCGAGCGCGATGAACTGCTGTGGCGCTTCGAGGAGCTGCTCATGTTGCCGCAGGCTGAGGCGATCTATGGGCGTTGGCTCGCCACAACACGCGCTCGCATCGCCTATTGGGCCAGCGCTCGGCTTGGCGCACCCGAGGGGGCGCGCGATCCGCGCACCGGCCGCGCCTGGATCGAGCATCAGGCACAGCAATATGGTGGCAGCCGTGGCGCCGAGCGCACCCGCCAATGGCTGCGCTCGCTGGCCTACCAATGGACCGCAGCGCATCTGCACGATCTGGGCTTCGGTCGCAACACCGAGCTTGGCCAGATCGGCGAGCCCAGTCTGGCACGGGACTTGGCTGAGCTGCTGATGTGGTATCTGGAACCACCGCGCATTGGCTGGCTGCGTCGGCGTTTCGATGCTGCGCAGCATCGCCGCGAGCCGCTGCGTCTGCCGCGACATATCGACACGGTGCGTTTGTTCGAGTCGCGCGCCGCGCGCATCTCCCAACGCGGACGCGACATCACCAACAGCCTGCACCGCTGGCTGATCAGTGTGACCTAAGGCCCGCGCCATGCCTGCCAATCAACGCCGCCCCTATCTGCTCGCCTACGACATCGCCGATCCCAAGCGCCTGGTGCGCGTGCACCGCACCGTGCGCGGTTCCGGGATGGCGCTGCAGTATTCGGTGTTCCTGGTGGTGGGAACCACGCGCGATCTGGATCAGCTGCTCGCCGCCCTGGATGACATCATCAAACCTTCGCGCGATGACATCCGCGTCTATCCATTACCGATGCAGTTCGATGCCGACCAGTATGGCCGCCAATGGCTGCCCGGCGGCATCGACCTGCCCTCCGATGCCAGTCTTACCCAAGCCCTGCTGGCGATGGTCGCCGAGCAGGACCGACGCGCGGCGGAAGCCCCGTCCCCGCGTTCCAAGCAGACAGGCCGACCCGGCCGTCCACCCAAAAGGAGTCATTGAAATGTTCCAGCCTCTTTTTCCTCGCTATCGCGATGCCATCGCCCGCTATCCGCTCGCTTCGGACGCTAGCGCGCGCAAGCCCGCAGCCCTACCCGATGAGCTGCTGATCAGCCGCGACGGCCCACTGAGCATCTACTACGCACCGTTTGAATACCCGAACCCCCATGCCAAGGTCGTGTTGCTCGGCATCACCCCCGGTCTGACCCAGGCCGACAAAGCCCTGCGCATTGCCCGCACCGAGATCGAGGCTGGTAGCGCCGAGCAGGACATCTTGCGTCAGGCGCGCGAAGGGGCGGCTTTCAGCGGCACGATGCGCGAACCGCTGATCGCCATGCTCGACAGCGTTGGCCTCAACGGCTATCTCGGGATCAACAGTTGCGCGAGTCTGTTCGGCGAGCACCGCGAATGGCTGCAATCCCTGTCGTCCATCGTCTTTCCGACCTTCGTCAATGGCAAGAATTATGGTGGCAGCAGTCCAACGCTCACCGGCCATCCAGCGCTGCGCGAGCTGATGACCTCGCACCTGGTGCCGATGCTCGACATCTTGCAAGACGCGGTCATCGTCCCGCTCGGTCCAAAGCCCGAGGCCGCCATCGGCTGGGTTGCGGCGCATCATGGCGTGCGGCCACCGCGGGTTCTGCGCGGCATGCCGCATCCCTCTGGCAGCAACGCCGAGCGCATCGCCTATTTTCTCGGTCGTAAGCCACGAGAAAACCTCTCGAACAAGACCAACCCCGACAAGTACGATCAGGCCAAGTCCTTGATGAAGGCATTACTGAAGTCTTAAGGGAGGCGTGCGGAAGCCGCGATGTGCCGCGCCCAACATCCCTCTACCTCGAGTGTGCAGTTGGCGGCTCGATCAGCATCGACACCTAGCGCTTGACCGCTCCGTCTGCCGGTTCTAACCTCTTGATCTGGACAGCTCGATACCGGTGCGCTGCATGTGAACTTTCAGGTCGCCAAAATTTTCTGCAACCCCCTTTGCAGGTTGTTGATTATAAAGGCTCCCTGGCGTCGAGCGGTCCGAACCTAGACCCGATCTAAAGGGGATTAAGACCGCATAAGCGGACAAGTCGACGGGCTGATACGTCCGAACCTAGACCCGATCTAAAGGGGATTAAGACTTGACAAGATGCAGGTATTTCATGCACGCGACGTCCGAACCTAGACCCGATCTAAAGGGGATTAAGACGAGGGCGGCTGCAAAGGCCGCCTCGGCGGCTTCGTCCGAACCTAGACCCGATCTAAAGGGGATTAAGACGGAAGCGGAAACGGCAGGCCATCGCTAACTCTGTGTCCGAACCTAGACCCGATCTAAAGGGGATTAAGACGACGCGACTGTCGATTGTTTTTGCCTTCTTGGCGTCCGAACCTAGACCCGATCTAAAGGGGATTAAGACGCTCAATGAACGCTTAAAAGAGCCAACCTTAATAGTCCGAACCTAGACCCGATCTAAAGGGGATTAAGACGCATGAAAAAGATCAGGCTTCCTTGCTTGATCGTCCGAACCTAGACCCGATCTAAA
>NZ_JAYESN010000259.1:0-3985 GCF_034860625.1 Lamprobacter sp. | reverse complement strand
CGTGGCGATGATGCTGAGATCGCGCATCCCGGCCATGGCCATGTTGAGCGTGCGTGGGATGGGTGTGGCGGTCAGCGTCAGCACGTCGACCTCGGCGCGTAGGGAGAGCCTGATGCACTGCATGGCATCAGGCCAGAGTTTCAACTAAGATCTTGCAATGGCGGCTAGTTTACTTGCCCATGCGAAAGAGATTCGTGATGATGGCTCCATCGTCGAGATGGTGGTTTGGGAGCTGTCAGAACCGCTGCCGCCCTGCCGGCATCGTTACAAGTATCGATTGTTTTTCGGAACGAGCAACAGCTGCCAGGTGCGTTACGACAACGAGCGCGGTAAGGGAGATCATCGGCATCTTGCCGATGAGGAGCAGCCTTATGTGTTCACAACGATTGAGCAACTGATCGCGGATTTTCGCGCCGATATCGCTCGCTGGAGTCGCCGATGAAAGCCATTATCGAGGTTGGCCGCCGTGGCTCGATCTTTGATACCGTTGCCGGCCATTTGGCCGACGGCCGAGCGGGCCGGCCGGTCGATTATCGGCTCAGCTTCGAATCGACGCAGACGCTGTTTGCCGAGGTCACAGCCGAGCGGTTGGAGCTTCTGGATTGCCTGCGGCGCATGGGTCCTTGCCGCGCCGAGGAACTCGCCGCTCAGTGGTCTGCCGCAAGCGATCCCACCCTGTTTGCGCGGCATCTCGATCGCCTCGAAACCCTTGGCCTGTTGGAGCGTGGAGACGACGGAACGCTCTCTGTTCCTTTTGCGTCGATCGAGATCATCTTGCCGTTGGCAAGGGTTGCCTAGCCCGACTGGATCGACCGAAGTCTAGCGCTTGGGCAGGAGCTTTAGCAGGGGTTGTTGACGGCTCAACGCCTCCTTCACGCCGAGCGGTGAGTCCTACTCGAAGAGGGGAACGTCGACGAGTGTTGCGGCTTCAAAGTAGGTTCCGATCGCCACGCCCGGCTCGCTATGGACCAGGCGTCGGATGTTGATCGCACCGACGTCAACGCGCTCGGCGAGCAGGTTCCGAGACTTGACATGTATCTATCCGGCGACGCACGGCCTCGATGACCTCCTGTGAGACGCGAAAGTTGGTTTTCTCGATCAGATCTTGAACAGTCATCTCGAAGTCGAGCCAACCGCGTTGTGCGGCGTCGGCAATGATGCCCAAGGTGCCGCTGACCCGCAGCTTTGCGTTGGTCGCGACCCTTCTTCCGAGACGCTCGTCGATCAAGAGCAGCTTGGCGTTGCGCGCAAGCGCGAGTCGAATGGCGGCTGCTTCGCCCGGATCAAGTCGTTCCAGCCCAGGCGTCGACGCTGCTGATAGGCGGTCGATGCTGAGCCAGCCGGGTGGGTTGCGCATGAAGGTCCGTAGCGCTTCGGGAGAACCTGAGTGACGACACTCATCAGCGACCTCAGGAGGGATCAGCAGCTGACCGAAGCGCCGGGGCAAGAGGTCGACTTGACCAAGGGTGACCAGATAGCGCAGAACCGAGGTGTCACCGACGACCGTCACGGCTGCGGCACTTTGCCCAATCCATCAAGGTCTTCCGCAACCTCGTCAAAGGTTGGCGCAGGCCAAGCATCGTGTTTCGACAGGAAGGATTCAGTGTCCCAGAGAGACGCATGCCCTAAGAGTTGAGCCACTTCGGCGCGTGACAAAGTGCCGGTCCGATAAGCCTGGACGGCAAAGCCCTCCAGCACCGCACGGGGCAAATCTGTGCAGACCGCTTCGAGGCGCTGCTGCAGTGGATCGGGAATGTTGAGCGTCAAGGTCATGTCGGTTGCCTGATTTCAATGCTGTCGCGGGTCGTGGATAGGGTCGCGCTGACGACGCTCCAAGGCAACGCTTCCGCCGATGAAGAAGATAGACGATTTCACGGGTATTCGACTCATGGCCCGCTACGAGCACCTCCCCATCTATAAGCAGGCGATGGATGTCGCCGTGCACTTCGAGACCATCGTCGCGGGATTTTCGCGCTACCATAAGCACACGCTGGGCACGGACTTGCGGAACCAGAGCCGCGCCATCGTCGTGCTGATCATCCAGGCAAACGGTGAGCGCGACAAGGCGGCGAAGCTGCGCGAGCTGCGTCTGGCGCTGGAGGAGCTGCTGGTGTTGATTCGGCTTGCCAAGGAGGTGAAGGCCTTCAAGAGTTTTGCGGCCTACCAGTTCGTCGTCGAACAGATGGCCTCGGTTTGCAGACAAAACGAGGGCTGGCTGCGCAGTCTCGCGGCTGGCGAGGGTGAGGACGCACGGGGGCCAGAAGTCGGCCGGCGGCGATCGCGCCGGTCGGCGCGTGCCGATTGATCCTTGTGCGCCCGCGCCGCCGGCCCCTGCCGATCAGGTCGGGGCCGGCATGACGAACAGGGCGGGATACCCCCGTCGTGAACGGCTGCGTCCAGTCAGCGACGGGATCGACTTTCTCGGCTACATCGTGCGCCGTGACTACCAACTGGCCCGCCGGCGCGTCGTGACCCATTTGCACCAGCGTCTGCGCGGGTTCGAGGCCGAACTCGTTAGCACCGGCCGTTATCTGCGCCGCTACCGCTTCGAGCCGCTATTGCTTGATGCCTTGCACGCCAACCTCGCCTCCTATCTCGGACATCTGCGCCAGGCCGATACTTTTCATCTGCGCGAGGTGCTGTGGGCGCGCTATGACTTCCTGCGTCAGTATTTCTCCTTCGATCCGGCCAGCGCGCGGCTCACGCGCCGCGACCAGCCGCACAAGGGACTGACCTCGGTGTGCGCGCAATACGCCTGGTTTCGCCGGGCCTATCCGGACGGTGTCCTGAACCGACGCCGCGCACGCTATGGCTTTCCGCTCGCGCGGGCGCGGGCTTATGCGCGCAGGCTGCTCAAAGCGGGCCGGTGCGTGCTGGTAGTTGCGCAGACCGACCAAGTTTGGACCGGAGTGCGGGAACGGTGAGTGGTCTGGCGGCTGGAGCCACTGCTGCCGGTGGTGTCGCCATGCATTGGCCAGCGTACCAGCGGGACTGTCGAGAAATTTGACAGTTGTGAATGAGCGTCGGTGATGAATGGGCGGGCTCATCCCCTTTTTCGGAGTGTCGCTATGGCGAAGTACCTGGAAAATAGGAGGATATCCGGGAAAGGGGCAAGGGCTGCATGAAACTTGCTTGGCTTGGGCCGGTGCAATGCCGCTGTTGGTGTTACGAGAAGCACAGGGGCGGCGTGCCGACAGCGTTTAGATTGCAGTTTCAGGTTTCATTAACACGCAAAGGAGCTTTTTCCCTGATGATGTTTCAACGCACGCGATGGGTCTCGAGCGTCTGCGGCGCGGCGCTTTGGGCGCTGGCCAGCGCGCCGCAGGCCGGTTGGATACAAGATTCGACCTACAGCGATCTCTGGGTGGGCGACGCGGCGCACACAGCGGGCTGGTCTACGATGCCGCCCAGGAGCTGACCTGGCTGCAGGATGCCAACTATGCCATAACCAGCGGTTATGACACCGACGGGCGCATGACCTGGGGTGCCTCGGTCACCTGGGCAGATCAGTTGGTCTTTGGCGGCTGGGATGACTGGCGGCTGTGGAGCGTGACCGACACCGGCTCCAGTGGTTGTAACCGGAGCATAAGCGGCACCGACTGCGGCTACAACATCGACACGGCGACCAGTGAGCTGGGCCATCTATGGTATGAGACGCTTGGGAACCTGGCGTATTACGACACCAACGGGAATGGCCCCCAGTCTGGCTGGGGTCTTCAGAACACCGGCCCGTTCCAGAACTTTGACGATGGCCTGTACTGGTCTGGTACGGAGTACGCGCCCATTTCCTACAACGCGTGGGTCTTCTCCGCCTACTACGGCTACCAGCAAGCCTTCGTCAAGAGCGCCCTCGAGTTGCAGGCCTGGGCGGTTCGCCCCGGACAAGTCGACGTCGCCGCCCTGGATGCGCAGCCGGTGCCCACGCCCGGTACCCTGTGGCTGGCGGGCGCGGGGCTCTTGGGCCTGAGCCTGCGGCGGCGTTGGG
>NZ_JAYESN010000258.1:0-4007 GCF_034860625.1 Lamprobacter sp. | reverse complement strand
TATCAGCTGCGCTTGCGCGATGCCGAGACGGGCGTGGAAGAGGCGCGGTTTGATGTGACGATTGACCTTTTGTTCGACAATGACTTCTGAGTGAAGAAGTGGATAGTGGATAGTGGATAGTGGATAGTGGATAGTGGATAGTGGATAGTGGATAGTGGATAGTGGATAGTGGGGATAGTTGATGTCAATTCAGGATTATCGTGAGTTGGTGGTCTGGCAGAAGTCGATGGATTTGGTGGTTAGAATTTATCGACTAACTCGGGGCTTTCCGCGCGAAGAGGTCTATGGTTTGACCAGCCAGATTCGGCGGGCGGCGGTTTCGATCCCATCAAATATTGCAGAAGGTCAGGCACGTCAATCCAAGGCAGAGTTCCGGAATTTTTTGTCCATTGCTCAAGGATCAAGAGCAGAAGTTGAAACCCAGTTGGCCATCGCAACACGGCTAGGCTACGCAACACCTGATGATGTCGCTCACGCAAACTCTTTGCTTACCGAGATCCAAAAAATGCTAGCCGTCCTAATAAAGCGTCTCCAATAGCCACCATCTATCCACTATCCACTATCCACTATCCACTTGAATGCTAGATCAGCTCCTCAACCACCACTTCGCCGGCAAGGTGGTCCGCAAAGACCTCACCAAGCGCATCAAGGAAGGCGCGAACGTGCCGGTCTACGTGCTCGAGTACCTGCTCGGCATGTACTGCGCGTCCGATGATGAGGAAACCATCCGCGACGGGCTAGAGACGGTCAAGACCATCCTGGCGGAGAATTATGTGCGCCCGGATGAGGCGGAGAAGATCAAGTCCAAGGTCAAGGAGCGCGGCAGCTTCAAGGTCATCGATAAGGTGACCGTGCGCCTGAACGAGCGCCGGGATGTCTATGAGGCGCTGCTTTCCAATCTAGGCGTGAAGGATGCCGAGATCAGCGGGCGCTTCGTCAAGGACTTCGAGAAGCTGCTGGTCGGTGGGATCTGGTGCATCGTCACGCTGCACTACTTCCATGAGGAGGGGGCGAAGGGCTCGCCCTTCAGCATCGGCGAACTGAAGCCGATTCAGATGCCGAACCTGGATCTGGAGCAGTTGATCGAGGGTCGGCGTGGGTTCGATGAGGCGCAGTGGATCGATGTGCTCTGCCGTTCCACCGGCATGGAGCCGGCGAATCTGGAGGAGCGGGTGAAGTGGCATCTGTTGGCGCGGATGATCCCCTTCGTCGAGAACAACTACAACGCCTGTGAGCTGGGGCCGCGCGGCACCGGCAAGAGTCACCTCTACAAGGAGATCAGCCCCAATAGCATCCTGATTTCGGGCGGGCAGACGACGGTGGCCAACCTGTTCTACAACATGGCGCGGCGCACCGTGGGGCTGGTCGGGCTGTGGGACCTGGTCGCCTTCGATGAGGTGGCCGGCATCGCCTTCAAGGACAAGGATGGGGTGCAGATCATGAAGGACTACATGGCCTCGGGGTCGTTTGCGCGCGGGCGCGAGTCGATCCAGGCCTCGGCGAGCATGATGTTCGTTGGCAACATCAATCAGCCGGTCGACACACTGGTGAAGACCAGCCATCTGCTTGCGCCCTTTCCGGAGTCGATGATCGACTCGGCCTTCTTCGACCGCTTCCATGCCTACATCCCAGGCTGGGAGGTGCCGAAGATGCGCCCGGAGTTCTTCACCAACCGCTATGGGCTGATCACCGACTATCTGGCCGAGTTCATGCGCGAGATGCGCAAGCGCAACTGCTCCGATGCGATCGACCGTTGGTTCACGCTCGGCAAGGACCTGAATCAGCGCGACAGCATCGCGGTGCGGCGCACGGTGTCAGGGCTGTTGAAGCTGCTGTATCCGGCGGGTGATTACGACAAGGAGGCGGTGGGTCGGGTGCTCATCTACGCGATGGAGTCGCGCCGCCGGGTCAAGGAGCAGCTGAAGAAGATCGGTGGCATGGAGTTCTATGACGTGCATTTCTCCTTCATCGATCAGGAGACGCGCGAGGAGACCTTCGTCAGCGTGCCGGAGCAGGGCGGCGACAAACTGATCCCGGATGGGCCGCTCAACCCCGGCGTGCTGCACACCATCTGCATAGGCAGCAGCGGGCATCTGGGGCTGTATCGGCTGGAGACCCAAACCACGGCCGGCAATGGCAAGTTCACTGCCTCCGGGCTGGGGAGCAGCAGCGCGGCGAAGGAGGCCGCAAGGATCGCTTACGACTACTTCAAGGCCAATGTCGGGCGCGTCAGCGGGCTGGTGAAGGCGGGCGATCACGACTTTCATCTGCATACGGTGGAGCTGCACAACAGCGGGCCGGCCAAGGCGATGACCCTTGCGAGCTTCGTTGCGCTGTGCTCCGGCGCGCTGCGCAAGCCGCTGCAATCACAACTGGCGATCCTCGGCGATATGAGCCTTGGTGGCAGTGTGATCCCGGTCGAGAACCTGGCCGAGTGTCTGCAGGTCGCCTTTGATTCCGGGGCTAAGCGCATCCTGCTGCCGATGGCGAGTGTGGGTGATATCCCGAGCATCCCTGGCGAGCTATTCGCCAAGTTCCAGACGGCCTTCTATGCCGATCCGGTGGATGCGGCGTTTAAGGCGGTGGGGGTGGAGTAGGTGGGTTGGCCCAACTTGCTATAGCAGAGAATGCCGAGGATCCGTCCGGCCAGTTCGCGAATGGGATCGCTCATCAGGCAGGTGGTTCTGGGCTACTGGTGGACTATACCGCCGATCGCAGGCATCGCAAAACGTGCCGAAATCGATGATCTTTCACTGTCGCGGGCAAAGCCGGATTGCGTGGATGCTAGCAAGGTCTTCAGAGCCAGGCTGCCCGCAAACGGCTTGCGACCCCCGAACAGCCGTTAGGCCAAGCCCGGTATTGAGCACCGGCGGCGCTTCCTGAGTACTGAAGACAGCACGTTGGGCACGGGACCGATCCCCGCCCAGCACTGATCTCCACAACCAGGATGCCGCAACGATGCCCCACACCCTCTCTCCTACGCCGGCCCGAAGTTGAACGCCGCATTGGCCGCTCCCGCGCCAGTGTCTATGCCGATATCGCCGCCGGCCTGCTGCCACGCCCGGTCAAGATCGGTCAACGCGCCGTCGCTTGGCCCAGCCATGAGATCGACGCCGTTATCAGCGCTCTCACGGCTGGTGCGACACCCGAAGAGATGCACGCCCTCGTCAACCAATTGCACGCCGCGCGGACAGTGACGGAGTCGATAAACGTCGATAGCATCTGCCTCTGAGGTACGCATCTTGAGCCTAACCACACAAGGCCTCCCCAAGCCGTGGGAGCAACACCAAGACGCGTCTCAGCGTGCAATCACCGGCCGCGCCGAGCGCGCCCTGCTCAGTGGTTTGATGATCGAGCCCGACGCCGTCTCGCGCGTTGTGGACCTGGTGTCCCCGGACGACTTTAGCAACGACGACCACGGCAAGGTGTTCGCCTCGATCCTGGCGCTGAGCGATGATGGCATTGCACCCGAGCCAGAAATGCTGATGAACGCGCTCAAGGATCGCCGTCAGCGCGAGCTGATCGTCTCGCTGTTCGCCGATGCCACCACGGCGGCCAATGCCACTCACTACGCCAAGCTCATTCAAGCCGCCGGCACCAGACGGCGCCTGCGTGCCTTTGGCAGTCGTCTGGCCGAACAGGAAGACAGCAGAGACCCTGCTGAACTGATCGAGCGGGCACAGGCTGAATTGGATTCCCTGGTCGCCGAATGGCCGAGGATCGAGACCCGACCACCGCCACGCCGCGTGCTGATCCCGTCCGATATGGAGATCGCCCGCGCGGCCCTGGCACCGCGCTGCATCGTGGACCGCTACCTGTATGCCGACGTGGCGCAAGTGATTGCTCCCGTTGGCACTGGCAAGACCACGATGCTGCTCTACGAGGCGGCGATGATCGCGCTCGGCACGCCGCTCTGGGGTCTGAGGATCGAGCAACCCGGCTGGACGCTGTTCGTGACCGCTGAGGACCGCCGCGAGCGCCTCCTGGCACGCCTGCGCGAGATCGCC
>NZ_JAYESN010000257.1:0-4045 GCF_034860625.1 Lamprobacter sp. | reverse complement strand
CGGCGCGACTGGCCTTCTGCCGGTAGCCTGTAGCGGACCCCAGCGAGAGATCTTGCTTACATGTCAGAGAATTTCATCTTCACCTCAGAATCTGTCTCTGAGGGCCATCCGGATAAGGTTGCCGACCAGATCTCGGATGCTGTCCTCGACAACATCCTGGCCAACGACAGCAACCCCGAGCACGCTCGCGTCGCTTGCGAGACCATGATCAAGACCGGCGCGGTCATCGTCGCCGGTGAGATCACCACCGATCACTGGGTCGACTTCGACGAGCTCGTGCGTGGCGTTGTCAACGATATCGGCTACAACAACTCCGATGTCGGTTTCGACGGCAGCACCTGCGCGGTGATGTCACTCGTCGGCAAGCAGTCGACCGACATCGCCCAAGGCGTCGATCGCACCAGCCCGGAAGAGCAAGGCGCTGGCGACCAGGGCCTGATGTTCGGCTATGCCACCAACGAGACCGATGTGCTGATGCCAGCACCCATCACCTACGCCCACCGGCTGGTCGAGCGCCAGTCCGAGATGCGCAAGGAGCGAGTGCTCGAGTGGCTGCGCCCGGACGCCAAGAGCCAGGTGACCATGCGCTATGAAGGCGGCAAGGTTGCCGCAGTCGATGCCATCGTGCTCTCGACCCAGCATGATCCGGACATCGACTACAAGCACCTGCAGGAAGCGGTGATGGAGAACATCATCAAGCCGGTGATCCCGACCGAGTGGATGCACAAGGACACCAAGATCCACATCAACCCGACCGGCAGCTTCGTCATCGGCGGACCCGTCGGCGACTGCGGCCTGACCGGGCGCAAGATCATCGTCGATACCTACGGCGGCATGGCCCGTCATGGTGGTGGCGCCTTCTCCGGCAAGGACCCGTCCAAGGTCGACCGCTCAGCGGCTTATGCGGGTCGTTATGTGGCCAAGAATGTGGTTGCTGCGGGCCTCGCCGAGCGCTGCGAGATCCAGATCTCCTATGCCATTGGCGTTGCCGAGCCGACCTCGATCTCAGTCGAGACCTTCGGTACCGCTAAGATCGATGAAGATCGCATCGCCCTGCTAGTGCGCGAACACTTCGACCTGCGCCCCTATGCGCTGATCAAGATGCTCGATCTGGTCAAGCCGATCTACCGCAAGACCGCGGCCTACGGCCATTTCGGACGCGAGCTGCCCGAGTTCAGCTGGGAGCGCACCGACAAGGCTGCGGCACTGAAGGACGCCGCTGGGCTCTAACGCCGATGGCGCGGCGCCACCCCGGACGTTGAATCGCGAGCGATTGGTGTTCGTGCAACAGACGCCCAACCGTCAGGGGACATCGCCATCCTGAAACCAGGGAGCATCCGTCTCACGAGAGCCTCCCACTGACCGACCTAATCCCGCGCGAGGAGCGCTGCAACAGGACCCATCATCGTCCTGCCAGGCTCGCGAAGGGACCATTCAGATCAACGGCGCTCACTCAAGATACTCAGGAGCTGAATACCATGAGTGAGTTTAACGACTACAAGGTTGCCGACATCGCCCTCGCCGACTTCGGCCGCAAAGAGCTGAACATCGCCGAGACCGAGATGCCCGGCCTGATGGCGCTGCGCAAGAAGTACGGCCCGAGCCAGCCGCTCAAGGGCGCGCGCATCACCGGCAGCCTGCACATGACCATCCAGACCGCGGTCCTCATTGAGACCCTGGTCGAGCTCGGCGCCGAGGTGCGCTGGTGCTCGTGCAACATCTTCTCGACCCAGGACCATGCCGCCGCCGCCATGGCCGCGCGCGGCATCCCGGTCTATGCCTGGAAGGGCGAGACCCTGGAAGAGTACTGGTGGTGCACCGAGCAGGTGGTGAACTGGCCCGACGGCAAGGGTCCGAACATGATCCTCGACGACGGCGGCGACGCCACCCTGCTGGTGCACAAGGGCGTCGAGTTCGAGAAGGCTGGCGCCGTCCCCGCCCCCACCGCCGATGACGACGAAGAGATGACCGCCGTGCTTGGCGTGCTCGGCCGCACCTTCGAGCGCGACCGCGAGCACTGGCACAAGCTCGCCAAGGACATCAAGGGCGTCACCGAGGAGACCACCACCGGCGTGCATCGTCTCTACGAGATGTTCAACAAGGGCAGCCTGTTGTTCCCGGCGATGAACGTCAACGACTCGGTCACCAAGTCCAAGTTCGACAACCTCTATGGTTGCCGCGAGTCCTTGGTCGACGCGATCAAGCGCGCCACCGATGTGATGATCGCCGGCAAGGTCGCGGTGGTCTGCGGCTACGGCGACGTCGGCAAGGGTTCGGCGGCCTCGCTGCGCGGCCTCGGCGCCAACGTCTGGGTCACCGAGATCGATCCGATCTGCGCCCTGCAGGCGGCGATGGAAGGCTACCGCGTGGTGCGTCTCGAGGACGTCATCGACCAGGCCGACATCTTCGTCACCGCCACCGGCAACCGCGACATCATCACCGCCGAGCACATGGCGGGGATGAAGGATCAGGCCATCGTCTGCAACATCGGCCACTTCGACAACGAGATCCAGGTCAACAAGCTCAAGGATCTGGAGTGGATCGAGATCAAGCCACAGGTCGATCAGATCATCTTCCCCGATGGTCACCGCATCACCCTGCTGGCGCGCGGTCGCCTGGTCAACCTTGGCTGTGCCACCGGCCATCCGAGCTTCGTGATGTCGAACTCGTTCACCAACCAGGTCCTAGCCCAGATCGAGATCTTCAACAAGCCGGATGAGTACCCGCTGGGCGTGCACATCCTGCCCAAGCATCTCGATGAAGAGGTCGCGCGGCTGCACTTGGAGAAGGTTGGCGCCAAGCTGACCCAGCTCTCGCCCGAGCAGGCCGCCTATATCGGCGTCACCGTTGAGGGGCCGTTCAAGTCCGATCACTACCGGTACTGAGCGAGGTCGCGCCCGAGCGTCGCGTTGAGCGGCGCTCGGGCTGATGCTGGCTGATCCTTGCGACGTTCGGCCCTGAGCACCCTCTGCCCAGGGCCGTTTGCGTACCCATCCCCGGACCCTGTCGGCGACGCGCTCCGACTCACGACTCGCACTCGGCACACACGCCGAGCGGTTATCGGCACTGACCGCTCATCCTGTGCATCGCCACCCGGAACCTGAAGCCACTGTTTCAGGCTATCGGACATCCCGCGTCGCCATCCCGGACGAGGAAACCTCTGTTTCACGGTAAAGACGACCGGAGACCTCCATGACCGACCTTAACGACCGCACCTTCAGCTTCGAGCTGTTCCCGCCCAAGACCGACGAGGGCATGGACAAGCTCAAGACCACCGTCCAACGGCTCAACGCCGTCCATCCACGTTATTTCTCCTGCACCTATGGCGCCGGCGGATCGACCCGCGAGCGCACCTTCGCCACCGTCGACTGGCTGCGCGCGCAAGGCATCGACACCGCCCCGCATCTGGCCTGCATCGGTTCGGAGAAGGACGAGATCCGCGACATCGTCGGCCATTACATCGACAAAGGCATCAACCGCCTGGTCGCGCTGCGTGGCGACATGCCCTCCGGCATGGGTCGCACCGGCCTTGGCACCTTCCGCTACGCCAACGAACTGGTGAGCTTTTTGCGCGAGGAATACGGCGATCGCTTCACCATCGAGGTCGCCGCCTACCCCGAGTTTCATCCGCAGGCACGCAACGCCCAGGCCGATCTCGAGAACTTCAAGCGCAAGGTCGAGGCCGGCGCTGATGCGGCGATCACCCAGTATTTCTACAGCGCCGAGGCCTACTTCTGGTTCGTCGAGGAATGCCAACGGATGCGGATCGAGGTGCCCATCGTCGCGGGCATCATGCCGATCAGCAACTATTCGCAGTTGGCGCGCTTCTCGGATGCCTGCGGCGCCGAGATCCCGCGCTGGATCAGAAAGCGACTCGAAGGCTTTGGCGATGACAAGGAATCGATCCGCGGCTTCGGCCATGATGTGGTGCTCGAACTTTGCCAGCGACTGCTCGATGGCGGAGCGCCCGGGCTGCACTTCTACACCATGAACCAGGCGGCACCGACGCTGAAACTCTGGCGCGAGCTGGGCTTGCCCGAGGCTG
>NZ_JAYESN010000256.1:0-4055 GCF_034860625.1 Lamprobacter sp. | reverse complement strand
CGATCCGTCGCACTGGCACTCGACGAATACTCAAAGCCAAGCGCCCGCTGCTCGAACGACTCACCACTCTGCGAGGCCGAGCGCGTCGCCGACTGCCCCAGACTCTGCATGAACTGCTGCGACGATTGCCTCAGCGCCTGCTCGGTGCGCGCCACCTCCCGGCTCGCCTGCGTACCCATCTCGAAACGCGGCAGCACATTCTCCGCCCCCAGCGCCGTGGTGCCGGCATAGGGCGTACTCTGAAACCCGGAACTGATCGCCAAGGCCGGCGCTGTGGTCATCACTGGCGGTGCCAGGTTGCCTTCGGCGATCTGGTCACTGCCTTGCAGTCGCCCGGCCAAAGGCGTCGCGGTGATGGCGCTGCCATAGATCAGCATCAGCGCAATCGCCGGTGTCGCCGCCGCCAACATACCACCGGTGGCCAGATAATCCTGCAGGATCTGATCGAGCTGCATCAGCCCGTAGAACGAAAACGGGTCCAGATTCGCCGTATTGGCCAAGGCATCCAGATCCCGTCCCGCCGCCATCAGCAGATACAGATTGGTGATCGCCAGCACCGGCAGCCAGAGCTGGGTCCAGAGCGCAAACAGCAGCCACTTGCCGGCCAGGCTGATCCCAAACGGCCCGAGCGCAATGGCAAAACCCATCAAGGGCGCCACCGCATAGATGAAGCCCTCGAAGAAGGTCAGCATCGGACGCACGATGTTCAGGAACAGCGCCTGCTCAGCCGCCCACTGCGCGTTGCGCTGGGCGATCGCCTGTTGCACCGTGGTCGCTGCTGACCACTGCAGCCGGTTCTCGTGGGTGAGCACGATGCCCTTCTCCAGCCAGCCGAGTGCCGCTGACATCAGCATCAACTGCTGCGCATCGCGTCCAGCACCGGCTAGGGCATCGAGCGCGTTGTTCAGCTTGGCATCAACATCGGTGACACTGGCGACACCGAAACGGGCCTGTAGCGTCTCCTTGAGCGCAGGGATGAAGGACGATGGCAGCAAGGTCTCGATCCGCCGCCAAGCCTGATCGCAGGGCAAGGTCACCGCGCGGCCGGCCTCGATGAACACCGTGGTGAAGGCCACATTACTACTGGCCAGCGCCGTAGTCAGATCCGGCGCCTTCATCACCGCATCCAGGGTCCGGCGCTGGGTATCGACATCGGCCAGCACACAGTCGGCGACATAGCTGACCAATGTCCGCTCGACGTCCGACCCCGGCACCGGCTCATTGGCCGCGCCCAGGGTGGCTCTGGAGAGCGTCGCCTTACGCACACTGGTCAGCGTCTGCAGCGCATCGGCAAAGCCATGCTCGGTCATCGCCGGGGTGGCAAAGGCCTGCTCCATCAGTCGGGTCACCCCATAACCGACATTGGACAAAGCCGAGCCGACCGCGGCCGGTCCGACCGGGACGTTGTCCACCACCCGCACCGCGCCACTATAACCATCCTCGATGGTCACCGAGACCGAGGCCCCAAAGGCCAGCAGATAGACCAACAGCGCGATGAAGAAGCGCCCGATCTGCAGCGTCTGTTGGACCAAGCCCTGGAACAGACCGATGATCACACCCACAGCCAATCCAACGGCGATCAGCTGGCGGAAATCGCCCGTGCCGGTCAGCGCCGCCACCGCATTGAGGATCTGGGTCAGAAAGGCGGCATCGCCAATGGAGTAGATCTCGAACATGGCGTGCCTCCTAATGTTCCGGCGTCAGCCGACCGCCCCGAGCCTGCTCGACGCTCAAATAGGGCGTCGCCTTGGCCGAGCGCAGCAGGTCGGTGTAATAGGCCAGCTGCTCGTGGGCGGACCCGTATTGGGCGCTGACCACCTCGACCTCGGTGCGCATCTCAGCGCGGGCCTCCGCGATCTGCTCGCGCAACAGCCGCGCATAGGCGTTGTCGGTCATCGTCGTCGAGACGCTGACCGCGCGCGCCATGTCATGCAGCATCAGCTGAACGAGTTCCAAAGCGATCACCGGCGCCGCCTGCTCGGCGAACAGCACCGCCGTGCCTTCATCGGTGCGGGCCAGATTGGCCACCGCCCCGCCCAAGCCATTTGGGGCCTGCTGCATGAAGGCGCGCTCATCGGCGGAGAAGTCATCGGTGCCGAGACGGAACTTGGCGATCAGGCCGGGACTCCCGGCATCGCCGATCAGCAGGTTCCGCACCCGGCTGATCATGCCTTCCAGACTGAGGGTCTGGATGGTTGGCGCCAGACAGCCGTCGGCATCGCGGCTGGGTGCGCAGCGGTAGACCCGAACGTCTGAGCTATCCGTGGTCCCATGCAGCAGATCACGCAGGGTCAGGATCGCCGGTAACGGGGTGATGCGGTTGTTACTGCCTTGCCCGTCCGGGCTGGTTTCCAGCGGACCGACGATGACACTGCCGGTGACCGACATCAGCGCCTCGAGCAGGGCGTCATCGCCACTGCCGAACCAGCTGGCCACGCCTTCGGTCTTCAAGGCCCGCCAGACCAGATTGCCTTGCAGCACGGTCCTCGCGTAGTCCGGATCAGCCCGCTGGACCTGGGCGATGGGGTCCTCACCTGTCACCGAGGACCAGCTCTCGAAGACATCACCGAGACCCCGGACCAGGGACGCCTCGGAGTGCTTTATCTTGTGCTGGGTGTCGAAGGCATCGACCACATCGTTGACCACGCCTTGCCCCAACTGACAGGAATTGGCGAACAGGCTGTTCAGGGCCTGGATCTTTTTCTGCAGCGAGTCCATCACCTGGCCGCAGTTCTGGCACATCGAATCCAGGGCCAGCTTGAAGGCGTAGGTCCCGGCATTCGACGCGATGGAGCGAAACAGCTGGGTCAGCTGATCACGGGAGATGAACGAGAAGCTGCCGGCGAACAGGTCGATGCCGCCACAGCCGGCCTCGAAGCTCGGTGGTACGACGTTGACCAGGTTGGTGTTCATCAGCCGATTGCGCGCCACCACCGAGCCACCGGAGAGCACCCCACGGCGCTGGCCCAGATGGGCGGTCGGATCGGTGACGTTGACCAGGCTGTTGAACATCGTATCCAGCTCGCCGGCCAGGTCGGCCTGGGCCGGGATCGGGACGCTCAAGACCAGCGTGGTGAACAACGAGGAGACGAGAAGCGGGACAGCGCGCATTAGGGGGTTCCAGGAGTAGGAGTCAGAGGCGGAAGCGATGGAAGGACGGCGCGCGAGCGCAAACGCTCGAGCAGCTGATCGGGGTCGTCGATCCGTTCAGCATCCTGGAGCGGCGTGCCGTCGAGACGCAGGTCGGTGATCCGTGCACGGGTGCGTTCACGCCAGTGCGCAGGAATCCAGCCGGCCTCGGTGGCGGCATTCACCAGGCGCTCCTGCAGTTCGGCGAGTGAGAGCACGCCCTGGGCGATGGGGACCACGCCATCGGGTGGCCGGACCAGGAACAGCGCCGGAGTAGAGACGACGCCAAGGGTCTTGGCTTGGCCGGCATCGGTAGCGAAGCTCGGGAAGAAGCCGCCTGGCAAGGATCTGCCATCGAGCGCGATCGCCCGCACCGACAGCCCATAACGGCTGGTCAACAGGTTGAGCAGCGGCGCCTGCGCCTCGCAGTAGGGACAGTCAGCACGGTAGAAGAACCAGAGGCCGGCCTGCTCGGCGATCAGGTTCAGTGCCGCTTCCCGGGCGACACCGGCCTCGCGGTTGGCCAGGTTGGCGGCAAAGGTGGCAAGCGGTCGGCGGGTGGTCTCATCGAGCAGCGGATCAGCCCAGACCGCGCGTTGGGTGGCCTCGGCGAAGCGCTCGGCCTTGTCGAGCACCAGGCGCTGCAGATAGAGATAGAGGGCGACGTTGTTCGGCGAGGGATCATCGATCGCCTGATCACGGTAGCGCTCGAGGTTCTCGCGCAGCCAGGCGGCGGAGAGTGGCGCGGGGCCGCTGGTGGCACTGGGGGCTGGCTCAGCGGGTGGTGATGGCTGGGCCAGCGGTGGCGGTGGCTCGGGTACGGGGGCCGGCTCTGGTTGCGGTTGCGGTTCCGGCTCAGGGATCTCAGGCTCAGGCGGCTCCTCGGCGTACCAGAACCAGCCTTCGGCACTGCGCTCGTAGAAGCG
>NZ_JAYESN010000255.1:0-4151 GCF_034860625.1 Lamprobacter sp. | reverse complement strand
GAGTGTTTTGATCAATTTAGCCAGCTTGCCATCAAAGGTAAAGTTGGCATCGACTAGTCTCATAGCGCGTCGCTCACCGCATCCGACCAGGCCGTCTGCTCGCGCGCCATGCGCTCAGGGTCCGCATACTGCTTGAGGCTGCCGCGCAAGCTCTTGCGCGACTGAGCGCCTTGGGGTGATGCGTTTGCCGTGGTCAGGATGATGACCTCGACCTCCTTGCCCCAGAAGGCTTCTGGCAATCGCAGATGCAGTTCGCCGTGGGTGACCCGTTCAATCGTGCGGATGGCTTCCATGGGTGATGTGCTCACTGTGCAAGAGGGTTTTGCCGAGCCTGAACCGCGTTCCAACCTTCGCGCGCCGAGGCCAGATATTCATCCACGGCTTGGCGTGACTGCTGCGCGAGGCCATAGAAGCGTTGCGGGTCGAAGGGCTCGCGTGCTGGCTCAGGGTGTGGCTCGGCGGCGCCCTCGTCTTGCGCGAGTTGCTGCAGGACCACTTGCGCTAGACGAATCTTGTCCGCGTGCGAGAGCGCGCCGACCGAAGGCAGAAGTTCGTCGATGGTCATGGTGTGGGCTCCGTTGGTGCTGCGGATGCAGTGGGGAAGAGTTGCTGCATCAGCCCTTTCTTGTGGGTCTTGAGGGCGTCGAGCATGTCCGCCTGCGCGGCGATCAACTGCCTTGCTGATTCAACTGCTGATCACGATTCACTGCTTGAGCCACGGCGAAGCAGCGGCATACAGTCTCGTCATGGCTTTGACAGCCTGCTCAATAACGCCATCCCAAGTCGTCTCGTCAACCCAGCCTCCCTCGATACGAACACCGATCCAAGAGGCCCGGCGATCATTCAGTCGATGCCATTCTAGGCCGCCGCCAAATACGGATTCGATGGCGTCGCGATGACCATCATGGAGAGCGTCGTAGAGCGCCTTGTTCACAACCGCGTCAGGACCATCGATGTAAATCGTGACCCGCGTTTCGGTCATCGTGACCCAGTAGTTCCACCAAACACCGTCGCGGCGAGCACCCGTCCAATGGTATTTGCCGGGAGAGATTTTCGCATGCAAGTCGGAGCCTGCCTTGGCGCGCTCGAGTAGTTTGGTCCAGAAGGCCAGCCGTGCTGCGAACCGATCAGGGCGGTTGGCGGCCTCTGCTTCCTCTTCGTCGACGGTGGCGATGGGTTCATAGGTCGGCGGCTTTTCGCCATCCAGATCGAGCCGCGATGGATTCCAGACCCATTCAGCAATGCGGATATAGAGTTCCTGGCGTTGCTGCTGTTCCTCAGGGCCGAAGCTATCGTAGGCGCGGAATGGGAGGCCGGTTTGCTCAATCAAGGCCGAGAACGTCGGGTGGTTCTGATATGCCAGTGGGTGCAAGCTGCGGGCGAGCAGGTTGGCGCTGTGTGCCATGTACGCGTCGCGTTTCTGTTCGTAGGTTCCATCCCCCAGGCTCTGGTTGATCCCCCGCTGGAGGAGTAGCAGCCCGCCGATCCGGTTGCGCTCGGTATCAAAGTCGCTTTGGTGGTTGAACCATTCGGTGAACCGTTCGTAACGGTCCGCCCAAATGTGCTCGATCTCGAACGGTTTCGCCTTGCCCTGAGAGATGAGATCCTCGAAGTGTGCTGGCTGGCCGCAGCGGCTTTCAAGCCACAAGGTCAAGCGCGCGAGGATGTGGCGAACCTGGCGATAATTCTGATTGTGAAGCCGAAACTGCGGCGCGCTAGCAAAGCTTTCGGGCTGCGCGTCGAGTTGCGCGCGTAAGAAGGTCGCGAGGTCCGCGACATCACGCCCGCGCAACTCCTTGGTGAGCTGGAAGATGGTGTACTTGACCGATGAGTAACTGATGGTGCGGAAACACCAGATCCGACGCGCGAGCCAGATGTCCACGAAGTCCGCGACCAGCGCCATCTTCCTGCACGTCACATCTTTGGAGTCCTCGGGGTTCAGCGGTGCAAGCAGGAGCTGTGTCTGCAGCGTAAAGCCGCGGTCTGCATTGAAGCGAATCGACTCAAGCCCAGGCTCCAGTTTGGTCATCGCCTGACGAATGGTCAGGACCTGGCGGCTAAAGAAGTCGAGATCCCGACGCACAAAGCGCAGGATGCCATCCGCATCCACCAGGCCGAGCGGTTCGCGCTGATCCCGAACCCAGCGATGAAACTCGGTGCCAATGCGTTCGTAGTCTTTGTTTTCTGCCCCCTTCGCGCCGGGGCGGATCGTTTGTGCATGACGAGCGCGTAGCCAATCCTTGAAGAAATCGACATCCCCCTCGTTTTCCACCGCCCGCAGCGCCTGCATCCGGGATTTCCAGAGGTGGTTGACCTCACGTTGATCCCCCTCGTTGTAGATGTTCGCCAGGACATAGCCCTTGAGCATCTCCGGCAAACTCAAGGGCAAGCCACGGTCGTTCATGGTCTCGAAGATCGTGTAGGCGTCCTCGTCCGAGTAGGCTTCAATCACCACCAGATGAACGTTCTCGAGCAGCCAATCGACGAAGAACGGCAGTGCGACGTCGTCGATCTCATCGGGAAGGTGCTCGGCAACATTGGCGGCGCGGTCCTGAAGGTTGGCGACCGATGGGGTTGCGTCACTGGCGTCGAACTGCGCCCCTTTGCCGTCCATCAGGGCGCGCATGATGGGCTCGCGGTCGGGAACGTTCAGATTGAAACTTTTGCTACCAAACTTCTCTGAGAAGATCAGGTTTCGCACGTCCACGGCATCCGCCCGTTCTCCTTGGCGATGGTGAAGCTCGATCAGCAGCAGCGTCAGCGTGGTGAGTCGCTGTTGCCCATCGACGATGAATCGCTGACCCCGTTTATGGCTGAGCACGACAGAACCCAGGAAGTAGTGGCCGTAGCCCTCCACCTGGGCGCGGACATGCCCAGGTTCGTAGTAGTCCAGAAACTTGCCTGTCAGATCATCAATCAGCTCACGGACCTGCCGTTCCTGCCAACCGTACTCGCGCTGATAAAAATCGATGGCGTACTTGGCCTTATCGAGCAGCTCGCGAACCGTGCGGGCGCGGGCTTCGATGGATTTTGGCTGGTTCGGCTCGGTCATAGATAAATCCAGGCTGGAGACGGGATATCATTAACGGAACGAAGTGATAAGAACCGACACGCCTCTTGCTAGCGATAATTTTTTATACCAACAATGATTCATTTGGTTAGGCCCGCGCATGAGTCTTATCATAGTAAGTTATTCCAAACAGGGCTGCTAAGCAATTTATGGAAAAATAACGTGATTGGCTGCCTTTAGTAATGCATCTGACACGTTCGGTAGGGCTTCATTTGATAACATCTTAGTTTCGGAACATAACAATATGAGAAGCGCTTTCTCTTTGTTGGTTGTGCGTATTGAATCTGTCCCTACAGCCCGGTCTTAGCGCCAATAAACTGGAACCATTCCCCAATCCGTGATCTTTTCATCCCTTGTCACCAACAGGGCATTGTGCGTCAAACTGCTGGCGACAATCAGTCGATCCGCTGGATCACCATGAAACTCGCCGGGCAGGCGGGTCGAAAGCACGGCGATCTCCGGCGTTAAAGGCAACAACCCGACACTAGGGCGCTGGAACGCCAGCTTGATCCAAACTGCGACATCCATACTCAAGCCAATCCGATGCTTTGCGACCAGCATGGCGAGCTCCCAACAGCAGATGGCGGGAATCCCGACGTAATCGGCGCGATCAATCAACTGCCGAGTCGCTTCGGGAAGTGTTGGCGACTCGTCAATCCACCAGATCCAGGCATGGGTGTCGAGGATAATCATTGGCTGGCATCCCAGTCGACATCAATCGGTGAGACGATATCCTTTTCGAAGGTCACACTGCCTTTTAGCGGATGATGCCCGCTAACATGCGATGGCTCGGACTGCGAAAAGACGTGCTCTTCCTGGGCGAGTTGCTGCAGGACGATCTGCGCTAAGCGAAGCTTGTCCGCATGTGAGAGCGCGCCGACCGAAGGGAGAAGTTCGTCGATGCTCATGGCGTAGGTCCCGTTGGTGTTGCGGCTGTCGTGGGAAAGACTTGCTGCATCGGCCCTTTCTTGTGGGTCTTGAGGGCGTCGAGTTTGTCCGCCTGGGCGGCGATCAGGGTTGGCGCTTTTCCCTGAGCGCCATCGCTTGTTGACTAATGGATTCGATGGATGTGGCTTCGCAC
>NZ_JAYESN010000254.1:0-4181 GCF_034860625.1 Lamprobacter sp. | reverse complement strand
GTCGATGCAGGTGGCCAAGGCCTACGGCATGATCCAGCCAGGGGCTAGCGATACCTCCGCGGTGCGTGCCACCTTCATCATCGACCCCAATGGCGTGCTGCGCGCCATGGTCTACTACCCGATGAGCAATGGCCGCTCGATCGACGAGTTCGTGCGCCTGGTCAAGGCGCTGCAGACCTCCGATGAACATGGCGTGGCGACCCCTGAAGCCTGGCAGCCGGGCGACAAGGTCATCGTGCCGCCGCCAGCGACGGCCGAGCAGGCCGAGGCGCGCATGGCTGAGGGCTATGAGTGCTCGGATTGGTACTTCTGTAAGAAGGCGCTCTGAGTCAGGGAGCGATCATGGGCGGCGCGATGCCGCCCAGCAATCGCCTGAGAGGGATCAGTCCCGGTCCAGGAGTCTTCGTGCGCGCTCCGATCGATCAGGGCCGTGTGCGTCGGCTGGCCGCTGCAGCATCGTTGCAGCCGACGACTTATCCTCTGAGCAACGTTTCTGAACGCATCCGTTTGCATGTGAATCAACATGAAAACCTAACGATGGGGCAGCATAATAAACGAATAAAAACGCAGCGCGTTATCCTAATAATCCAGAAGCCTACGCTTCGAGCAACGAGGCAGATTGATGGTCGCCCCCTCCCAAAAACTTGCCGAGTCACTTGAGGTTCTCAAGACCCTGCAGAAGGAAGGCGGTGTCGCGATCCGGTCGGTAGATCTGTCACGCGTTCATCGCGAACGCTTGCTCAAAGGCGGATTCTTGAGAATGGTCATGAAAGGGTGGTACATACCAGCCCACCCCGGTGAACCTGGTGGAGAAAGCACGATCTGGTATGCCAGCTTCTGGGGTTTTTGTGCCGTTTATCTTCGCGAGCGCTTCGGTGACGCTTGGTCGCTTTCAGCAGAACAGTCCCTCCTGCTGCATACCGGAAACCGAACGGTACCCGGCCAACTCCTGGTTCGAACCCCCAAAGGGGGCAACAAGGTCATCACATTGCTTCACGGGACATCCGTGCTTGATGTCCGTGCCGCCATGCCTAAACCAGAGGAGACCGTCGAACTGGACGGTCTCAGGCTGTACTCACCCTGTGCAGCCTTAGTGTTCAGTGCACCCGGTTTTTTCCGCCAGTTTGCGACCGAGGCACGGGCGGCGCTTGCCATGGTTAAAGATGCCTCGGATCTGCTTCGCCCGCTGCTTGAAGGGGGGCATAGCACCATCGCCGGTCGCCTCGCTGGTGCACTGCGAAATATCGGTCGTCGCAGCATGGCTGAAGAGATCGTCACAACCATGCAAGCGGCTGGTTACACCATTCGCCTAGAAGATCCGTTTGATACAACGGCGACAACCTTGCTGACTAGGCGTGACATCTCCCCCCAAGTCAATCGCATGCGTCTCATGTGGGAGTCCATGCGAGAGCCCATTGCAACGCGTTTTCCGGCGGCCCCTGGACTGCCGAAGCAACCACAGGATTATCTGGCGGACGTTGAGGATATCTATCCCACCGACGCCTACCACTCCCTGTCCATCGAGGGCTACCGGGTCAGTGCTGAGTTGATCGAGCAGGTGCGTAGCGGTCACTGGAATCCTGATGGCAACGACGGTGATCGGGGGCAACGCGATGCCCTTGCGGCACGCGGTTACTGGCAGGCTTATCGTGCCGTCCATGACAGTCTAAAACGGGTCTTGGCGGGTGAGAACGCCGGGGCAGTGGTCGCTCAGGATCACGGCATCTGGTATCGAGCGATGTTTGCGCCAAGCGTGACCGCCGGTCTGGTCCGACCGGGTGACTTGGCCGGATACCGCAATGACCAAGTCTATATTCGGCGCTCGATGCATGTACCACCAAGGCGCGAAGCCGTCCGCGACCTGATGCCTGCCTTTTTCGACCTGCTTGCCGAAGAAGCCCAGCCTTCCGTCCGGGTCGTGTTGGGTCACTTCCTGTTCGTCTACATCCATCCGTACATGGACGGAAATGGCCGGATGGGCCGATTTCTGATGAATCTCATGCTCGCCTCAGGCGGCTATCCCTGGACTGTCATACCACTGGAGCAGCGAGATCGGTACATCGCCGCGCTGGAGGACGCCAGTGTTCGACGACAGATCGAACCCTTTGCAAGGCTCCTGGCTGATCTGGTTCACATGAGACAATAGGCACCAAGGGCAACGAACTCCTGACCCAGACTGGCTGATGGCATTCACTTTGGCGGTGGCTTCCTCAATGGTGCCCGCGCACAAGAGGAGGTGCTCTGCCGCTCGAACGCCCTGTATGCCACGCTGTGCGGCGATGTATGCCGCTCATGCTAAGCGATCACAGCCGGATTCCAGCGAGTGGGCCATCCTCTCGCCTGATATCCCCGTGTTTCGCAGTGACGATGGCACGCCGTTGTACGTTCCCTGGAGGGTCGACTTTCTGACCTGTGCGGCGCCCTATGCCTCGGCGATCGGCCAGTCAACAGCCGGTGAACTGCTGCAGACCGAGTGCTCCGACGGCACCAATGGATTGAATGAAAGTGCGTCGCTTCATCGTCAGGTTCCTTTGTATTGCATCGCCTGCCAAATGAGCCGGCCCCGGCCTTCGATGCCCCGACCACCCAGGGCGCAAGACCCTCGAGGACTACCGTGGCCAATGGCTGGTGCTGTTCTCGCATCCGGCCGACTTCACCCCGGTCTGTACCACCGAGTTCATCGCCTTCGACAAGCGCCATGCCGACTTCCAGACACTCGGCTGTGAGCTGCTCGGGCTGTCGATCGACAGCAACTTCTCGCACATCGCCGATCTCTCGATGCAGGTGGCCAAGGCCTACGGCATGATCCAGCCCGGCGCCAGTGACACCTCCGCGGTGCGCGCGACCAGATCGATCTGCACCCCCCTGTTGCTAAGGCGGTTCTGCTGGTCAATCAGGCAGTATGGCAGGCACACTCCGCGCAGGCCCAACCGGATTCGGTACTGCCCCATGCGTCTGCGCTGGATCAACCCAGAGAAACAACGTTACTACAACGCGCAGCTTGTCGCCGATCTCTTCGGCGACTGGACACTGGTGACCTATTGGGGTGGACTGCACTCGCGTCTGGGCGGTCTGAGCGTGAATGCGGTGGCGAGCTATGAGGCTGGGCTCGAGGAGATCGCCCGGATCAGCCAGCGGCGCCGGCAGCGAGGTTACAACGTGGTTGACGAGGACGAGGAACAAGCCTGCCTGACAGGCTGAACAATCGCCTTGTGTTCGCCTCGCTGTCGATCGCGCCTGCTTCTGCGCAGCTCAAGCAACCCACTCGCAAATCAGCCGCAATCTGCTGATCTTTCGCCATCGCGCGCCGGCGCCAATCCCGCCAGGCTATCGCCACCGACATACCGGAGGCGAACCCCATGCATGCCCTCGACCTGCCACGCGGCATCGATGACCCGCCATCACTGCTGCTCTGGCGCCTGGATGACCTGATTCCACTGATCCTGATGCTGATGATCGGCATCCTTGCCGATCGTCTGCTGCTCTTCGTGCTGCTCGGCCTGGGGCTCTCCAGGCTCTACGGCCGCTTCCGCGACAGCCGACCGGATGGCTTCGTGCTGCACTGGGCCTACTGGCACGGCCTGGTTCCGCTCGGTGCGCGCAGTTGCCCGAATCCCTTCAGTCGCTGCTGGCGGGGGGTAGGGTGACAATGACACTCGACACCCTGACCAAGACCTGGCGCGGCATCAACCGCGAGAACCGCTTTCATCGAATGGCAGTCGCGCTGCTGCTCCTGACCAACCTGCTCACCCTGGCCGCACTGCTGCGCGCCGATCGCACCGTCGTGCTGGTGCCCCCGATCCTCGAAGGCGAGGTGAACGTCGCCCGCGACCGCGCCTCGCGCGAGGTCAAGGAGGCCTGGGCGATCTACGTCGCCGAACTGCTCGGCAACGTCGGTGCGCGCTCGGCCGACTTCATCCAACAGGCCCTTGAGCCACTGCTGGCTCCGCCGCTGCGTGCCGCCGTGATGGCGGTCATCGGCGAGCAGGTCGATGCGATCAAGCGCGAGCGGGTCTCCATGCACTTCTCCCCGAGCGCGCTGAGCTACGACCCCGCGACCGACACCCATTTCATCACCGGCAACCAGGTCAGCATCGGTCCTGGCGTGCAGCCGGTGCGCCATCAGCGCACCTTCGAGGTTCGCGTCAGTTTCCGTCACTACCGCCCGGTGATCACGCATT
>NZ_JAYESN010000253.1:0-4253 GCF_034860625.1 Lamprobacter sp. | reverse complement strand
GGAACCCAGCGCATCTTATTGGAAAAGCCGGGGGGAATAGATCTCGACGACATCGTTCAGCTAGATCATTTAGCCGAGGAATATAAGGCAGAAGTGCTCATTGCTTACAATAGGCGCTTTTATGCATCGGTGCGGAAAGCACGCGAGTGCATTGAGCAAGATGGCGGTCTACTCAGCACACAATTTGAATTTACTGAGTGGGCACATCGGATTGCTCCCTTGACCAAAGCGCCAGGCGTGAAAGACCGTTGGCTTTTGGCGAATTCCACGCATGTTGTTGATCTGGCTTTTTATTTATCCGGTCAACCGAGGGACTGGCAGGCCTGGCACGCCGGAACTCTCGACTGGCATCCGGCTGCAGCGCGTTTTTGCGGGGCTGGCGTGACTGAGCGTGGCGTACTCTTCGCTTATTTAGCCGACTGGCAATCAGCAGGGCGCTGGGGACTTGAACTGATGACAAAAGAACGACGACTCATTTTGAGGCCAATGGAACAACTTCATGCAACACGACTAGGCAGCGTCAAAGTGGAAACGATAGCACTTGACGATGTTTTCGATCAAACATTCAAGCCTGGCCTTTATCGCCAGGTGCAAAGTTTTCTAAAGAAAGAAAACACGGATTTCTGTTCACTTTCAGAACAAGTCAAAAATGTCTCTTTATACTGTGAGATGGCGGGTTATGCGTGATAACTGCTCAGCGATTTACGCATCGACTATCAACCTTAGCACCTTCGCAGTCGCTGGCGATTGATGATCAAATCCGCTCTCGCAGTAATCTGAATGCTTCTGCCGCCTCGGACCCTACTTGTGCTCCTCGTACTCGAGCCAGTGCATGCAGCGCGTCATCACTGCGTGGAAAGGGAAAGGTGCCCATCTCTGACGCATACACGCGCATCAGTGCTCTCTTCTTCTCCAGATAGGCACTGATGTCGACAAACACCGTCGGCTGAAAGGCGCGCAACGGATCAAGCCCAGCATCCGTTTCCGAGAGCGTTTCATAGGTCAACACCCGCTGAACACTCGGATACCGAAACCACTTAGTGCAAGCGCTGGCCACCTCGAACGTAATCCGATGATCGCTGTGCGCGTCTCCCGGATGCGGCAACAGAATCTCCTGTGGCTGGAAGTCCCTGAATACCTCCGATACACGCGCCACTAGGATACCCATCGGCACCTGATCGAGTTCAGTGGTCGGGAATCCAAGCGGGTAGAGATGCCGAGTCTCGACCCCTAGCCCTTCACGCACACGCTCGATTTCTCCCGCCCGCTCATCGATCCGCTCACTGCTCCAACCACGCTGTTCCGTGATCGCTGTCATCAGCAGCCAGCCGACCGTGCCGCCTTCGGCGCTGCGTCGCAGTAGGGTACCGCCACAACCGAGCAGTTCATCATCGGGGTGAGGGGCAATGACCAGTGTTTTCAAAGATAGCTCCCCACATGCAAGGCGACCTTGGGCGCTGTTTCGAGCAAACGGATGCCCCCGATGCCAGCCTTGATTAAAATACCCCGCTCGTCCACCGCGAGAATCTTACCCGGCTCCAAATTCATGGCCACATTGGGCTCAACCTCAGTTCGCCAGACCTTGATCTCTTCTCCCGAATGATCAAAATGCGCACCCACATACGGCCGCGTGAGACCCCTGACCAGGTTGTGAATCGACTCTGCCGCCATGCGCCAATCGATCTGGCCATCCGCCGCTCCACGCTTGCGCCAGACATTGGCGAAACGTCCATCTTGGGGTTGACGGCGGAAGCTGCTATTCGCCAGGCGAGGGACGAAGTCTCGAATCTGCTCCAGTGCGACCTCGGTGATGCGTTCATAGAGTCGACCAGCGTCATCCTCGGGCACAATGGGCACAGATACTTGCGACAGGATATCGCCCGAGTCCGCACCCTCGTCCATGAAGAAAAAGGTCGATGCGGTTTCCGTTAATCCCAGCACCAACGCCCAGATCAGCGGATGTCGGCCGCGATTCGCGGGAAGTGCCGCTGGATGAAAACCAATCACACCGAGTCGCGGAAGGGTGAGCAGTGATGGGCGGATCAAACGAGACCAGCCAAAGCAGAAAATGATATCGGGCTTGCGCTCGTGAATCCAGCTAATGACTTCGGGGTTATGAAGATCCGGCGCATGGCAAACAGGGATGCATGCCTGTTCGGCAATAGGCGTGAGATCCGCGTGATCAGCATTGAACGCGGCTTGCCTTAAGGTACAGACGCCAACGACCTCAGCCTGCATCGCAAGCAGTTCATGCAAGGCACGCGCGGAGAATGCCACCGCACCAATAAACAGGATTCTCATGGGGACGGCCAATCGTAGAAACGTTTCTTCAGCAGATCATCCAGCGGCCATTGCTCCAAAATCTTCACAATGGCATCACTCGCGCCGCCGCTACCGCAGGGATTTTCAACGCTTGACAGTTGCGCTTGAAATTCACCCGAAAATAACCGATCAAGGGCAGCTCCAATAGAGGCTCGATCCGGCGCACAATCGATCACACTGGTGGCGCGCAGGCGTCCGCGTTGGCGGTCACCGATGTTGATCGTGCCCTTTTTGAAGCTTGGCACCTCCAGCAGACCGCTCGACGAATTACCCACTATGCCATCGACATGCTGAATGCAGGACAGATAGCGAAGTTGTCCCAATGAGGTATAGGCCCGCGCCTGCGGATGATGCGTGCAGAAGTTTTCGATCTGGCGGAACAGCACGCGTCCTTCGGTATCGGCATTGGGCATGGTGAAGATCAGGCCCGTGTCTGGCCGTTCCGCCAGCGCTGCAAGCAGTTCGTTCATCTGCGCGGCGCTGGTGTTGTACTCCAGCGTCACCGGATGAAAGGTGATCAGCAGATTGCGCGGAGCGAGCTTGAAATCGAGAGAGGCTTCTAGCGCATCACGCTCCAAGAGCTTGATGCGCACAATGTTATCGATGCCGAGTGCGCCGACCCGAAAGACTCGATCCGGCTGCTCGCCGAGTTGGATCACCCGACGCCGATAGTCTTCGGCAGCGACGAAGTGTAGGTGTGACATCTTGGTCAGGCTGTGCCGGATTGGCTCATCGATGAGTCCCTCAGTGGCCTCGCCCCCATGCAGATGGGCAATGGGAACGCGCGCGATCATCGCAGCAGCGGCTGCTGAGAAGATCTCGTAGCGATCACCCAGCACCAGCATCAAGTCCGGCTGTAAGTCCGCCAGAGCGTCAGCAAAGCCGATCATGCCGAGGCCCATGGATTTGGTGACGCCGACCGCAGTGTCTGAACTCAGCAGCATCTCGACCTTGCGATCAACCTGGAAGCCATCGGCCTCAATCGCCTCGACGGTGAGCCCGAACTCCGGCGAGAGGTGCATGCCGGTGGCGATGAGTTGCAGCTTCAACACGGGTGACTCGCGAATGCCTTCCATGACCCAGCGCAGGAGGCCATATTCGGCACGGGTGCCAGTGACGACGCAGATCTTTTTTTTCATTGTGGCGCCAGAGTGAATCTATCAGAATTAAAGCGCAACAATATCGTTTGCATTTCCAAGCAAAATCAATCCGGGTATAAATGCATACTGATCTCTGCAAAAAACTTTCTCGACGTTTCCATCATCATGGATGACTTCCTCTCCACAAACTGGCTCACTAAGTTGGCTTCTTTTTATAGAGCAAACGTTGTAGTTCAGCCAAGGCAGTTTTTCAGCTCTACTCTTGCAATGATTTTCAAGTATCTTCCTGTATTTTTCGGTCGTGGTTTGAGCTTCGTCGGTTTGGACGCCCTCATGCATCGTGTGAAATACAACAGCACCATACATTCTGTGTTGATCAAGCAGCCCGTGATTTGAATAAGTCTCGAGAATAGCAATCAAGCGGTCAATGTCTTTTTTTAAGCCATTCACCTTGTTTAAACCGAGCTTCACCTCGCAAACTAAAATAGGTACTGGCGGCGTGTCTGAGCTAGAAACTAATATGTCAATTCTTTTTGCGTCATTTCTTTTTGGGTTAGAATTACAACAATTAGTCTTAATTCTTTTTTGAGATTTAAAAAGATCCGCGAATTTTTTTAATTTCCTGGCGTCATCAGTTAGTTTACTCATGCGAGCTTCAAGCCTGACAGTGACGTCCGGTCCAGTTAAATTTTCAGCAATTTTTACTGTGGCCAAATATTCTGGACGAATGATCGGGTACTCATAATCGCCAGCTTCTACGCCAAGAAAAGATCGGCTTGTTTCGAGTGCATTTTTTAGGCCTGCACCTATATTTTCAACGATATCTTGCGC
>NZ_JAYESN010000252.1:0-4271 GCF_034860625.1 Lamprobacter sp. | reverse complement strand
TGGGGCGAGACGCCATAGACATCAGCGGCGATCACATAAGGCTCGACCTTGTAGGTGGCGATCTCCTCGCCTGAGCGGCCGTGGTTGATCGGGTTGATCATGTCGAACAGCTCCCAGGCGTGCGCCCGGTCGCCCAGCCGAGCGAAGGCCATCGCTGCCCAGATCGCGGCATGGGTGTATTGCCCACCGTTCTCGCGCACGCCAGGGACATAACCCTTGATGTAGCCGGGCTCGAGCGATGAGGTATCGAACGGCGGTTCCAAGAGCTGGATCAACCCGGCATCGCGGCGCACCAGATGCGTATCCAGCGCCTCCATGGCCTGGCGCGCGCGCTCGGGACCGGCGACCCCGGACAGCACCGACCAGCTCTGGGCGATGGAGTCGATACTGCATTCCGGGCTGGTCGCAGACCCCAGCGGCGTGCCATCGTCAAAGTAGGCTCGCCGGTACCAGGTCCCATGCAGGCTCTCATCCCGACGCTCGCCCGGGTCCTCATCCAAACTCCCGCCTAGGCGCTCATCCGGGCCGCCGTCCCAGCCATGCAGCTCAAGATGCTGGCGCAATCGCGCCGCCTCATCCTGGCAGCGCGCGAGCATGGACGCATCGTCGCGCAGACGCGCCAGTTCGGCAAACTGCGTCAGCACCTGATGCAAGAAAAACCCGAGCCAGATGCTCTCGCCGCGGCCCTTGATGCCGACCAGGTTCATGCCGTCGTTCCAGTCGCCGGAGCCGATCAGCGGCAGGCCATGCTCGCCCATGCGCAGGCCATGCAGGATGGCGCGCACGCAATGGTCGTAGAGGCTCGCTGACTCGTCGCTCTGACCGGGCAGGTCGTAGTAGCCATCGTCCTCGCCGCTGACCAGGCGACCTTCTAGGAACGGGGCCATCTCGTCGAGCACAGCGCAGTCGCCGGTGGTCAGGACATAGCGGCAGGTCGCCAAGGGTAGCCACAAGTAGTCATCGGAGCAGCGGGTGCGCACCCCGCGACCGGAGGGCGGATGCCACCAGTGTTGGACATCGCCTTCGCGGAACTGACGACCGGCGCAGCGCAGCAGATGCGCGCGCACCTGCTCAGGCTCGGCATGGATCAGCGCCATCGCGTCCTGCAACTGGTCGCGGAAGCCGAAGGCGCCGCCGGACTGATAATCGCCGCTGCGCGCCCAGAAGCGGCAGGCCAGGGTCTGATACAGCAGCCAGCCGTTGGCGAGCAGATCGAGCGCCGGGTCCGGGGTCTTCACCTGCACCGCGCCAAGCGTGCGCGTCCAATAGGCTTGCACGGCGGCCAAGGCCGCCCGTGCTGCCGCCGCGCCCCGCTGCGACGGTGCCAGCAAGCGGGCATCATCAGCGCCGCGCCGACCCACCACGCCGAGCCGGAAGACGATCTCCTGGGTCTGTCCGGGGGCCAGCTCAACCAGCGTCTGCAGGGCACCACAGGCATCCAGCGCCGCGCCGACGCGACCGGACAGTCGCGTGCGCGTCAGCGCCGCCGGCTGGCTCAGGGTGCCGTTGCGGCCGAGGAATTCGGTGCGATCGCCGCTCAGACTGCGGTTGGGATCATCGACATCGAAGAAGGCGAGTCGATCAGCAAACTCATGGTTGTACGGATTGCGGGCGAAGAGCGCGCCGCTGTTGGGATCGATCTCGGTGACGATGTGCAATGCCGACTTTGGTCGCAGATCACCCAACACCCATTCGACATAGCCGGTCACGGAAAGCCGGCGCAGTGGCCCGGAATCCCCTGGCTTGGCTGCTCCTGGCTTGACCGCCCCTGGTTCGACAGGATGATGCAGCTTCAGCACCATGTATTTCACCGGCTCGTTCAGGTCGACATAGACCCACAGCTCCGAATCGATGCCCGCCTCCCAATGCTCGAAGACGCTGTAGCCGAAGCCGTGCCGCGTGACATAGGGCGTGGTGCCGCCGGCCGGCAGCGGGGTCGGTGACCAGACCTGGCCGCTGACCTCATCACGCAGATAGAAGGCCTCGCCGTGGACATCGCTGACCGGGTCATTGTGCCAGGGCGTGAGGCGGAACTCATGGGCATTCTCGCTCCAGGTGTAGGCGCCACCGCTGGCGGAGACGACGGTCCCGAAGTGCGCATTGGCGAGCACGTTGACCCAGGGCGCCGGCGTGGTCTGACCGGGCGCGGTGGTGATGACGTATTCGCGCCCGTCGGCTGAGAAACCGCCGGTGCCGTTGTCGAACTGCAGCGCCGACTCCAGCTTTGACGCGGTTGCGGGCTGGGCCGTCAGATGCGGCGCAATCGCCTGTTGTGACGCCAAATGCGGCTCGGTTGCAGGCTGCGGGTGCATCCGATTCGGCGCGGTCGCCTGCTGGAGCGCATGCGCTCGGCCGCCTCCGCTGGGTTTGAAGGCCGGCATCTGCTTTTGCCGCGGATCGCGCCGATTGATCTGTTCCGCCAGCGTCCCGCGCTCGTCGCTGAGGATGGCGCGCGCCACGGTCTGGAACAGCACCCGGTCCTCGTCGGAGATCTGATCGGCCGGACGGATGAAGATGCCGCCGGGATGATCCACCACATGCGCCTCGACGCCGGCGGCGATCAGGCCCAGGATCTGCTCTTGCAACTGCTGGCGATAGCCGGCGTGATCCTCGTTCCAGATCACCAGATCGACGGTCAGCCCCTTCAGCCGCCAATAGGCATGCGCCTGCACCAGCTGATGCACCAAGGCGATGTTGGCCTGATCGGCGATCTGACAGAGCAGGATCGGCACATCGCCCGAGACCGCGTGACTCCAGAGCCCAGACTGGCCGCGCCGATTCTGCGCCAGCACGGCGGGCGCGGCACGCAACGAGGCGTTGGTATAGAGGATGGAGCTGGCCAGCCGGCCATAGAGCTGCGCATCAGCCGGGGTCGCATTGAGCTGGCGCAGCACCACCTGGCTATGGGTCCAGGCCAGGTCAAAGACGCGATTGGCCAGGCGCGCGTCCTGGTATTTATCGACCAGCCCCACCGCCTGCTCGCGGGTCTCGCCAATGCCTTGGATCAGGTCGATGGTGGCGGTTTGATCGGCCTCCAGGACGATGCACTGACGGATGGCGACCATCGGGTCCAGCACCGAGCCAGCGCTGCCGGAGAGGGCGCCGGGGTGATCCATGGCCAGCGGGTACGCAAGGGTGCGATCACGCCCGATGAAGCGCATCCGATCGGTCTCGGCCGAAGGCGCGAGGGAAGAAGAGAGTTGAGAGGAGTGAGGAGTGAGTGCGAGAGACGTCTTGAGACTCGCTTCTCTCTCCTCTCCACTCACTCCTCCTGCACGCATCACCAATGCATGGAACATCCAAGGCGAGCGTTCCTCTTGCGAGCGCGGCCGGCGATGGCAGAGGATCGCCGATCCGGGCTGCAGGATCTCGGTCTGGATGAACAGGTTGCTGAACGCTGGATGCAGGTTGTCGGCGGCCGGCGGGGCAAGCACCACCTCGCTGTAGCTGGTGAGCTCAATCACCCGCCGCCGACGCGATCGATTGGTCAGGCGCAGCCGGCGCAGCTCGAGATCGTCCTCGGGCGAGACGACGATCTCGGTATAGGCCTCGATCTCCTGATCGCGGCGGCGGAACTCGGCGCGGCCCTCGGAGAAGATCGCCTCGAAGTGATCCGGCGTCGTCAGCGTCGGCTGGTAGGCACTCGACCAGAACGCACCCGTGTCCAGGTCGCGCAGATAGCAGAAGCTGCCCCAATGATCGCGGGTGCTGTCCTCGCGCCAGCGGGTCACCGCCAGATCCTGCCAACGGCTGTAGCCGCCGCCGGCATTGGTCACCATGACGTGGTAGCGACCATTCGAGAGCAACTGCACCTCGGGGTGCGGGCTGTTGGGCGTGGTGAGGACGCGGATCGGCGATTCCATCGCGCCGTCGCTGGCGCGTTCGCTGGTGATCTCGCCGTGGGTATCGGAATAGAACGCGGTGGTCTTGGGGATGCGCTCTTGCAGCAGCAGCGCCGTGGCCTGAAACGAGGGTACGGCGGCGAAGCGGCGCTGCATCGGGCGATCCAGCAGCAGATGCGCCAGCGCCAGCAGGGTCATGCCCTGATGATGCGCCATGAACGAGCGCACCACCGCACTCGTCTGCCCGCGTGGCAACCGCGATGGGGTGTAGTCGATCGCCTCATAGAAGCCATAAGGCCCCGCCAGCCCAATCGCGGCGAGCCGCTGCAGATTCTGGCAGGCCGCCTCCGGCGCCACCATCAGCGCCAGCGCCGAGGCGTATGGGGCAACCACCAGATCCTCGGCCAGCCAGCGCTTGAGCCCCAGCCC
>NZ_JAYESN010000251.1:0-4287 GCF_034860625.1 Lamprobacter sp. | reverse complement strand
GTTCTCGCCTTTCACGTCTTCCACGTCGGCTGTTGTACCAGCAATCTGATGCCTTCGCGAATGGTCTTCACAGCCCGCTTGAGAGGCGGATCAGTGATGGCCTCCCGCATCAGCCCGTGCGGCGTGCGCTGACGCGCCTCGGTCGCGCACCACCTGCACCCAAACCAGTTGATCAAGCCCAGCCCACGCGCACGCCATGCCAAGGCCAGACCGATGAGGCCGAGCAGTAGCCCGAGTGAGAGCGGCATGACCAAGGCTGTGGCGAGGCGTTGGAGATCTAGCCAGCCCATTCCCTGCTTACTGAACGGCGGTGGAGTGCTGAGGCTCAATGTCTGCTGTGAGGTTGCTATCCCTGCACTCGATTCCGGTTTCCCTACCGGAATAACGAAGGAGCTTTGCTCGGCTCATCCGGCCGAAGAAGACAACAACCCTTCAAAATACGCAATCGTCGGCCGCACCCCCTCACGCAGCGCCACCTTGATGCGCAGCCCATGCTGGCGATGGTCATCAAAGCAGAGCGTCTCGACGCAGCGCTTGCCTTCGTTCATGCAGCGCCCGCTCGCGCACGAAGGCCAGCCGGCGGGCTTCCTCGTCGGCGCTGAGTTGGCGGATGCGGCTCAGCGCCTCGCGAATCGGGGGGTGATCAATCGCAGCCATCGTCGTCTCCTCGCGCCAGTGCTCGAAGAAGGTCATCCAGGCGGCGCGCACGTCCTGGTCTCGGCTGAGCCGGTCGGCCTTCTTCAGTTCTCCAAAGTCCGCAACGAGCAGAACCCTCGGCACATAGGTCTCGCGGGCATGTTCAAAGCCGCTTACTGGATCGGATCTGCTCCAAGAGGTCGAGGGAGACGCGGTAGCCGAAATCCGACATCTCCCGAATGCACGCCTCCGGGCTCTGGATCAGCCCGCGCCGTTCCGCCATATCGAGCAGCCGAACCGATCCGACGATATTCAGCCCCTTGCGCAGCGCATAACGCCTCGCAAGTCGGTCATCCATGATCAGCAGTGAATGCTCCCGGTCCTCGAGTGCCAATCGGATCGAATCGCTTTCACCAAGCCCTAAGCTGGGGGTCAGGGGAGCCGCCCCCCGTGCACGGGCCTCGACAGCCAGCCAGCCGTCTCGGATGGATGCTGCGATCCGTTGCGCGTCCAGCGCCTCGACCGCCAAGCATTCGCTGCGCACCGATGCCGTGATCCAAACCCGGGAAAACAGCGTCCGCAGGACACCCAGTCGATCGATTGCAGCAAATGCGATCAATGGCCCGGCGTCAGCGATTACGACGCGAGCCATCGATCCAGGTCAGCGGCGTCGTGCCCGGTGGTTTCGTCGCAGCGGACAACATCGATACCCAGTTCACCCAGGTACTGGATAAACGCCTGCATGACCATGCCACTCAGCCGCACGGCCCCACCCAAAGACAGTGTCCCGTCTTTGAACAGTGTCGCGGCCAAGGCCGGTCTCACCGACTGCTCACCCTCGGCAACCGACGCGTCAAGGTGCACGATCAGCGCGTTCGGCTCATCGCCTTTGAGCACCAGCACCGGCGACTCTTCGGCCTGGCGTAGCGCGAGAGAGGGATTCTTTTTCAATTGTCTGACATTCGTGGCGTGCATCTGTCATCCCAGAGACCGGTCGTTGGGTCAGGTTGGCGTAGCCTACGCCACGTAGACTACGGTGTCGAGCTTGTGATTTCTCAGTTGCCCCGGCCGGGAAGCCGGGACCCAGGCCTAGACCGCCACCCCAGTACCCAGCCGAAACGAGCGCGCTGTACTGACCCGCTCCGCCAGCCGCTCCAGATCGCGCACATAGAACGCATTCCCTTGTCCCGAGCGCTGCCCATGCAACGGGCGCAAACGCCGTTCGCCAGGTTCATAGCGACAGGTCTGAAAGCCGCGCTGCAAGAGCGACTGATGCAAGGCATCCTCGTCAAACCCATACCGGGCACCGCTGCCGTTCAGCTCCATGATCACGGCCAGCAGCCCGGCGCAGCGAGCCTGCGCTCGGTGCCGGCGAGGACCTCGGTCTCATAGCCTTCGACATCGCTCTGGAGCGATGCCGAAAGACTCATGATGCGATGGCCGATTCGCCCCGCAACAACGCGTCGAAGTAAGCAATCGTCGGCCGCAACCCCTCGCGCAGCGCCACCTTGGGCTGCCAGCCTTGTTCCCGGGCCAACGTGATCTCCGGCTGACGTTGGCGCGGGTCGTCCTGCGGCAGCGGCTCATGCATCAGCGGCTAGCGCGAGCCGGTCAGTTCCTTCACCGCCTCAGCCAGCTCGATCATCGTGAACTCGCCGGGGTTGCCGAGGTTCACCGGCCCGGTCAATTCATCCGGGCTGTCCATCAGCCGCACAAAGCCTTCGATCAGGTCATCCAAATAGCAGAAGGAGCACGTCTGCTCACCATCGCCGAAGCGCGCGATCACCTCACTGGCGCTCGCTATCGTCGCCGAGCAGATCCTTGACGCTGGTCGCCTCGAAAATGTCATCCAGCCAGGTATCGAGCTGCGCCTCAGACGCCGCGCGGATGCGCTGAGCGGCCCAGGAGGGCAGCGGGCCGAAGCGACGGGTGAGTTGTCGGCGGAGCGTTCCGGCCTTGCCCTCAGCCTTGCCCTCAGCCTTGCCCTCAGCCTTGCCCTCAGCCTTGCCCTCAGCCTTGCCCTCAGCCTTGCCCTTGGCAAAGATCGACTGATAGGCCTTCGTCTCCTCAAGCGGTGTCAGCACATTCAACATGGTCCAGATCTCCTGAGCGGTCTTGCCGCTGAAGCGTTCAAAAAACCAAAATTCCAACACCTCTGACAATGTCTCGCGGGTGTCTACGTCGAGCGGTTGTAGACCGACTTGGCCGCGGGCTGGCCTGAAATTCGACCACGTAGGCCGGGCCGGCGTGGCCGTCAGGCGCAACCAGGCCATCGAGGCGGCGCTCGAGGCTTTTGATGGTCACCGACGAGACCTTGTAAGCGCCCACAAGCCGCAGGCCACCGGTGAGCACTCGGAAGGCCTCGGGGCCACTGCGCAGAAAAAGGTCGATCGGGTGATCGGTCTTCATGCCAGTGAGGATAGCCGAGTGCGTGGCTGATGCGCCCGGATCGATGGTTCCGGCTTAGCGGCCGGAATGACCGCATCGTCCGTCGCCCCGGCCGCGAAGCCGCGATTCCATGATCACGGCCAGCAGCCCTGGCGCAGCGAGCCTGCGCTCGGCGCCGGCGAGAACCTCTGTCTCATAGCCCTACACGTCGATCTTGATCAGCGAAGGTCAGAACGGTGGCGACGAGTTTCATCCGGAAACCGACTCCCAATCATCGAATCGCAGCCCGCGGACACGCCTGAACTCGTCGGTGTTATGCGTAACCAACGTGAGCCCATGCGCCAGTGCAATCGCGGCAATTTGAAGGAGGGCTTCGAAAGAGACGGCCCGCTGACCCGGATATCGTCGGTCAGCGGCGGGATGGCCTGGATGCCACTGGGCGTAAAGGCAAGCGGTGCACCCGAACTTGCTGTTCAGTGACCGTGACCATGGCGCCGGCCTCAATCTGATCTCCGATCTGCTCCAAGATCCGGGCGATCAAGGTTGCCACCTCCGGTCCGCGCAAGCCTTCACGGCGAATGCGAATCACCGAGGGACCGTTAGCGCCACTGATGGCCAGGAGTCGATGGAAGTCCGAGTCGAGGGTGACGATGACCCGTCCCAGTTCAAGCGCTAGGTCCGTGATCGTCTCGTCAGTGGCGCGGCTGTAGCCGATGTCGGCGACGTGGCAGGCCTCAATGGGCGGCGAATTCGAGCGCTTGGCGGATATCGTCGTCCTCAAGCTCCGGATACTCGCGTTTGAGCTCGGCTCGGTCAGGATACAAGGCGGCCGCCTCGAGGACGCGGCGCACAGTCAAGCGCATGCCGCGTATACAAGGCTGCCCATTCATCTGCGCAGGATTGATGGTGATGCGGTCAAATTGAACGTTCATGATGCCTCCTCACATCGAGGTTGCGTGTGACAGGGCTCGAAGCGCTTTGCGGCATGCGCGTTTCGATGTCCACCAGCTCCGCCTTCAGGTCGAGCGCTGGATGTTTGCAGACAGAATCCAAGTTGTCCACGCCCGGCATGACCTCCTGCGTGCGTCGCCCCGACCGGGAAGCCGGGACCCAGGCCTAGACCGCCACCCCAGTACCCAGCTGAAACGAGCGCGCTGTGCTGACCCGCTCCGCCAGCCGCTCGGAATCGCGCACGTAGAGCGTATTCCCTTGTCCCGAGCGCTGCCCATGCAACGGGCGCAAACGCCGTTCGCCAGGTTCATA
>NZ_JAYESN010000250.1:0-4295 GCF_034860625.1 Lamprobacter sp. | reverse complement strand
GCTACTCTAACGTTAAGCCCTACATGAGGCTCAATGCCAGCGACCGACCGCGAGCACAACACCCATGGCCCTAGCCGAAGAAGACATCGCTTTCATTAAAACCCACCTCGGCGAGTGGCTCACCGAGCAGAGCCTCGGCAAGCCGGCGGTGGTCTACGAGATCGAGCTGCGCGAGCGTATGGTGCGGGTGGAGGAGGAACTCAAGCACCAGCGCGAGCTGATGCGCCAAGGTTTTGAACAGGTTGATAGACGCTTCGAACAAGTCGAGAAACGCTTCGAACAGGTTGACAAGCGCTTCGATGAGATGCTCAAGCGCCACGATCAGCAATTTTTCTGGCTGCTCGGCTTCATCGCCACCGGCGTGGGTCTGGTCATCGCCGCGTTGCGGTTTCTCTAGCCGCCCAGCCGAATCCTGTATAACCCCCTCCAAGACCAGCCACAAGCGCCATGCCGAGCAGTCACGACCAAAACGTTCAACCCAAACCTTTAACGGAGAAAGCGAGACGGGGTTTCTCGCGCAACACTGATGACCAACCGCCGCGCCAGCCCGACCCGTTTTCTTGGCCATCCGGAGCCGATCGAGGTGTTGGTGTGAGCCGCGAGTCAGGGCGAATGACGACAAGCCTGTGCGTGCTCTTGGGTGCGGCGCGCGGAAGTGAGCCGATCGTAACGGGGAATTCGCGAGAGTTCTTCTTGCAGACGTTCACGGGCAAGTTCCGCGTCGTAATGCGCTTGCAGTGCGAGCCAGCCGTGTGCATCGACATCGAAAAAGGCACCTAAACGTGTGGCGGTATCGGCGGTGATCGCCCTTTGCCCACGGACAATTTCGTTGATGCGGCGTCGTGGCACACCGATGGCTTGAGCCAAAGCATATTGACTGATACCGAGTGGTTCCAGCCAGTCCTTGAGCAGGATTTCTCCAGGATGCACCAGTGCGACTTCACGGTTCATCAGTTCTTGCGCGAGAAACCCTGGCCTTCAGGCCGGGGAGGGATAGCGCACCGCGCGTAGCGCGGTTAGGCCGCCCATCTCGCTGCCTCCTTCTTAGGTTTGGGTTGGTAGGAATAGCCATAGCCATCGGCGCGCTGAAGCACCTGGCAGTAGCGATGTGAGATGCCCTCGATGGTCTTACCCAGCAGCTGGACGTTGAATGAGCCGGTCTGACGCACCGCCACACGCCCGATGTGAACGCCGGCCTTTTTGCCCTTTGGCACCTCGGCACGGACCCAATCGCCTGTCTGAAAACCCTGAACGCGCTTTTGGCGCATGAGAAAGCCACGCGGAAAGCCGTTCTTGAAGGTGCGCGTGCGGCAGTAGGCACCGCGTCCGGTGGCTTTGATGGCGAGGACGGGGCGGTTCCAGTCGTGTACCTGATCGACGGCGCCGACGCAGGCGGCATCTAGGGCATGGGTTTTGGGGATGTCGAGTCGCGTGCGATTGTATTGGGTGCGCCCGCCCGAGCCGGTTTCGACCGGCAAGCCGGTCGCTTTGAGCGCATCGAACAGCGCCCAGCGGGTGGCATTGACGGCGGCGGCGTCCTGCAGCGGGGCTTTGGCTTGCGCCTGGATCTTGTTCAGGCGCGCCGGATGGCCCTTGAGGAAGGCTTCAATGGGCTGGTTTCCCTTGCGTTCGTTACAGGGCCGGCAGGCGAGCGTCAGATTCGAGACTCGATTCGACCCGCCCCGGCTTTTAGGGTGGATGTGTTCGATCTCCAGCGGTCCGTTCGTCGCGCCACAATAGGCACAGGTGCGGTGCCATTTCTCCAGCAGGTACTCACGCACTTCGTAGCCTGCGAGTTGGCCTTGTTGGTACTCGACGCCGGAGATCTCTGGGTTGTGCAGGGCTTGGGTATCGAAGCGCACCCATTCTTGGCTGAGGGCGGCGATCGGGGCTAAGGCGCGCAGTCGTTCTACCCAGTTGATGGTGGTGTCGACCCGATGCTGTAACGAGGGCGATAACCAGCTGTCGCGGCGGGGTCTGTTGAGGAAACGGGGGGCTCGGTAGCGGGTCTTGCGCGCACGCCGGGCGCGCCGGTATTGACGCCGTTTCTCCAGCGCCTCACGGATGGCCTGTCCTCGATGCGCCAGTTCTCCGAACCACAGCCCATGCTCGATGCGCTCGACCGCGCCCGTTTCAGGATCGTGCGTTTCGGATTCGCGTACCACGGCAATACCCGTGGTCTTGCTGCCTGGGTCGATCTTCAGGCGTGCGGGTTGGGTATCGCCCCCGATGCGATCCTTTAGGCGAATGGTGAAGGGGGCCGGGCGCACCACAACCGCCCGACCGCGCTGTAACAGCAACCGCGCGCGCTTCTCCGAGCACGGCATCAGTGGCTTTTTCTGCTTGTCCAAGACGAAAACGGCCATGTCGTTTCTCCAAATAGGCGCCCCTACGGGCCTGGTGACGGGGCCTTGCGGCTCGCTCCCCTCGGGAATGTCTGCAACCGGCTCCTGCTTTCGCAGCGACCAGAACCTTCGGCGCTTTACCTTTCGCCAGCATGATCCTGGTCTTCCAGGGTCCGGGACTGAGGAAGCATCCCGGAGTGGGTCTGAACGACCTGTTGCAAACGGAGCGGGTTGGATACCGCTTTCCCTGGTCAACCAAGCTCTTTCAAGCTCCGCCCTTTAGGGCGGGGTAGTTGACATCTGCTGCTCTATTTAATGGTAATCGACGATTTCGACCTGCCGGGGCGCGTTGTCTTCCCAACAGAAACACAGGCGCCATCTATCGTTGATGCGGATACTGTGCTGCCCGGCGCGATCACCCGTGAGTGCTTCGAGACGATTGCCGGGCGGGCGACGTAAAAACGCCAAAGTCGGCGCTGCATGAAGCTGCTGGAGCTTACGCATCGCGACCGACTCGAATGGGACGAATCGCGCGATGCGCTTGCCGTAGAAAAAGGCTTCGGTATCACGGCAGCGAAACGACTGAATCATGTTGTGAAGCGTAACGCAAAAGGTTACGTTCGTCAAAGTCCATGGGCTGGAACCCAGCATCAAGGCTGTACTGGAACCCGATCCTGAGCGGCAACTCAGATATCTCGACTTCGTCGATATCTATGCGCATTTGAGCGAGGAAGAACGCATGATCTACCAACAAGAGCAAGCCCCGGAAGCCGCTGCGATCAGCGGCGGGTTTGCCGAGCGCTTTCTGCGACTAACGCCGCTACTCTAACGTGAAGCCCTGCATGAGGCTCAATGCCATCGACCGACCGCGAGCGCAACCCCCAGGCCCTAGCCGAAGAAGACATCGCCTTCATCAAAACCCACCTCGGCGAGTGGCTCACCGAGCAGAGCCTCGGCAAGCCGGCGGTGGTCTACGAGATCGAACTGCGCGAGCTTATGGTGCGGGTGGAGGAGGAACTCAAGCATCAGCGCGAGCTGATGCGCCAGGGTTTTGAACAGGTTGACAAGCGCTTCGAGCAAGTCGAGAAACGCTTCGAGCAAGTCGAGAAACGCTTCGAACAGGTTGACAAACGCTTCGAGCAAATGGACAAACGCTTCGATGAGATGCTCAAGCGCCACGATCAGCAATTTTTCTGGCTGCTCGGCTTCATCGCCACCGGCGTGGGCCTGATCATCGCCGCGTTGCGGTTTCTCTAGCGGTCCGGCGACATCCCACATGACGATTCCCAAGACGAACCACAAGCGCCATGCCGAGCAGTCACGACCAAAACTTCAAGAACCTGATCCTCGACTACCCGCGCCAGGCCATCGAACTGTTCGCTCCCGATGAGGCCGAGGAACTGAGCGCCCCTGGGGTGCGCTACCTGCCGGTGCGCGAGGAGCAGCTCAAGGAACGCCTCGGCGAGCGCTTTCGCGAGTTGGATACCCCTGTGCTGGTCGAATGGCCAGACCGACGGCGCGAGGCCCTGCTGTTTCTATTCGAGGAAGAGACCAACACCCGCCGCTTCTCGCTCCATCGACTGGCGCACTACTGTTTGGACATCGCCGAGCTGCTCGGCACCGAGCGGCAACTCAAATATCTCGACTTTGTCGATATCTACGCGCACTTGAGCGAGGAAGAACGCATGATCTACCAACAAGAGCACGCCCCGGAAGCCGCTGCGATCAGTGGGTTTGCCGAGCGCTTTCTGCGTCAGGGTGAAGCCATTGGTGAAGCTAGGGGCGAAGCCCGTTTACTCCGACAACTGTTAACCAAACGCTTCGGCGAACCCTCCGAGCCGATCGAGCAGCGCATCGCAAGCGCCGACGCTGACACCCTGGCCCTCTGGTTCGACCGCGCCTTGGAGGCTCGCGCGCTCGATGACATCTTCCGCGACTAACGCCGCTACT
>NZ_JAYESN010000249.1:0-4311 GCF_034860625.1 Lamprobacter sp. | reverse complement strand
GCCGATGGTCTTCACCGAGAACCGACTCGATCACATCGAGCGGATCATCGCCTTGCTTCAGTCGGCGGGAGCTCTCGTGAATCAGGCTGAACGGGCCGGAGAGATCATCGCCTTGGCGCAGGCGGCGCGTATCGTCGATGACGTGCCGCACCGCATTGATGCCTGATGTCATGCGGTCGATCCGTTTCTGCTTCTCGGCGATGAAGGTCGACAAGCGTTCGATTAGACGGGCGGAATCCTTCCAGATCTCGTTGAGCGTTTGGATACGCTGGAGGATCGCCTCCTCGCTGAGTGTTCCAGCAACGGCCTCGGTCTCGACCAGGATGCCGTTGGCGAGTACCAGAAACAGGGTCCAGTCTTCGGTTGGGTCATCGGTATCCTGGTAGACGAATCGGCCGTCTTCATCGATGCGCAGCTGATCGAAGTACACCCGCAAGCCCGGAGCGGCACCGCTGACGAGATCGCCGATGCGATAGGTCGTCAAGACGCAGTCGAAGCGCTTGGTTTGAACCTCGACCTCGCGATCACCAAGCGGGACTCGCAAGCTGTCGAACATGCCCATGAGTCATAGACCTCTAAGGGGGGAGTCTCCGTTGGCAGCGGACAAGATGAGCGATGTTCGCGTTGAAGACTGTGATGCAGGATGCGGACATCGCTATTTTCATGTCAAGCTAGCACGACTGTTTGCCTTCTTCACGGCGTGCACAGGGACACTCCTGGCATGGTGCCGTTTTCTGATGCCTGTCGTTACCTAGCCAGGAAGCAACAAAGGCTGAGCTAACGATCTACTTTCAGGGCGGCTTCGCGCCGATACTGAGATCTGCCGTTTTGTAAGCTTTTCTAGACTCAGATGTATACATCCTTAAGACCACGTCCAGCGCTGACTGCAATCAGTCTCTATACAGGAGCGGGCGGTCTAGACCTAGGCTTTGAGGCGGCCGGCTTCGAGACGCGCATTGCGCTCGAAATGGACGACGATTGCGTTGCCACGTTGCGTGCCAACCGCTCTTGGCCGGTGATCCACCGCTCGATTCATGATGTGTCGTCGGCAGACCTTCTTCGCGAAGCAGACCTTGAGCCGGGCGAAGCAGATGTGCTCATTGGCGGCCCACCCTGTCAGCCGTTCTCAAAGTGCGGGTACTGGGCGACGGGTGATGCCCGGCGCCTGGAGGACCCTCGCGCCTCGACGGTTGAAGCCTATTTGCGGGTGCTGCGTGACGTCAGGCCTCGTGCTTTTCTCATAGAGAATGTCGCCGGTCTGGCCTTCCGCGGAAAGGATGAAGGGATCGAGCTGATCCATCAGATCGTGGCGTCGATCAACCGCGAGCAGGGGACTTCATATCATGTTGAGCTACTGGTGCTCAATGCCGCTGACTTCGGAGTACCTCAGACCCGCGAGCGCGCTTTCTTGGTTGGAGCCCGTGACGGCTCCCGTTTTGGTCAGCTAGCGCCCACGCATCGCCCGGTCGACGCCGGGACGAAGGGCAGCCAGCTAGCGCTCGCGCTTGATCTGCCGCGCTATCGAAACGCCTGGGATGCCATTGGTGACTTAGAGGGTGATGACAACCCTGAACTTCGCTTGCGTGGCAAATGGGCAGACCTGTTGCCATCGATTCCGGAGGGAAGCAACTATCTCTATCACACCGACCGTGGTGCCGGCATACCCCTGTTCGGCTGGCGACGTAGGTTCTGGAATTTTCTGCTGAAGCTGGCGAAGGATCAGCCGTCTTGGACGCTGACTGCGCAGCCTGGGCCGGCTACGGGGCCCTTCCATTGGAAGAACCGACGCCTGTCTGCACGTGAGCTGTGTCGATTACAGACCTTGCCGGACGACTACTTCGTGCTCGGCGCTCTGGGCACTGTCCAGAGGCAGTTGGGGAACGCCGTTCCTTCGGCGCTGGCTGAGGTGATTGCGCTCCAGCTGCGCCAACGCTTGCTCGGCGAGGCAGCGAGCGTTGATCGCGGTGTTTCTCTCATACCTTCTGTTCGCGGAGAGCCTCCACCACCAGAGCCTCTGCAGCCGGTCGCTGACAAATTTTTGCATTTGGCGGGTCGTCACGAGCCGCATCCAGGGACTGGTAAGGGGCGCCGCGCATCCATGCGATTAGTGTCGCTTTAGCTCGGTGGCCTTGCGCTTTAGGGTTGAGTAGGGCAATGACTTATCAGCGATTTTCTGTCAGTCGCAGCCAAAAAGCCCCCTTGCTGGCGTTTATCTTGTCGGCTTTGGATGCCGCAGGCTGTCGCGTTATCCATTGCTCTGATCCGAGCGAGGCCCCGTTTCGAATCAGCTTTGAAGCACCGGATGGTGAGCGCTTAGGCATCATCGCCTATGCCTTTCTTGCAAATAGTCGCAGGACACGAAATCGGCCTGCCGATGAGCATCGATTTCAGGTGAAGTACGGTCCCAAGACCGGTGAGCTGCATGAACTCTGGCAGGACCCGTTTGGTCTGTATACCACGCTCTTTCTCGGCATCAATCCCGAGCGCGGCTTCTTCGTTGCAGCTGACCCTGTGCTGCATAGCCCAACACGCTTCTTCATCTCCGTCGAATTCAAAGAACAGCAAGTCCAAGCCATCCTTGATCGCGGGTGGCTCTCGTGGGAGCGCCAGAAACGCTCCAAGGATGGATTGGAGGAGCCTGCCGAAGTTATGGTTGGTGGCTTGCCAGACCAATTCCTGCGCTACGTTCGGTTTGAGCGTGCGGCAAAAGGGCTGGATACCGGACACCGTGGCCTGCTTGCCGACAAGGTGGCAGAGCTGGAGCGCTTCTCGATACCAATGCAGGAAACGGACGCGGGAGCGTCCGTAGGGTCAGCAGGTCTGCATCAGTTGGCGACAGAATTCCAACTGACGGAAGCCGAGATACTCGATTTGATCGAGAGTGCTCCTCGACTCAAGATGGCCGTTCGTGGCTGGGTGGCCGAGACCCATTTGCTCAGGCAACTCGCTGGACTGCCAGTTATAACCGAGTGCACGGCGATCGAAGAGGATGGGCGTCCAGACCTGCGCGTATCGCTCCGCGGCGGTCGGCCGTTACTGATCGAGTGCAAGAATATTCTGCGGCGACCCTATGCTGATGGAAGCTATCGGCTCGACTTCCAGCGTACCCGCGCAGCGAAGGGCAACCCCTGCTCTCGGTACTACACGACCGCTGAGTTTGATGTGGTTGCTGCCTGCCTGCATCCGCAGACCGAGCGGTGGGATTTCCGTTATGCCCTCACCCGTGATCTGGACCCTCACGAACATTGTCCAGGCAGGTTGAGCAACCGTGCCAGGATTGACTCGCGTTGGGGGCAGGATGTCGTCTCAGTCCTAGAACGGGCGCTGATTTGAGCAGGCTGGTTGGTGAGCAGCGGCCTGTGCCGAGTTTCGATCGGATTTGTCCGGCCTCGTCTGTGGCATCCAAGGTCAGGTTTGAGGAGATCTTTTTAGAGAGATGTAACATGCAGGGATATTCCATGCAAACATTTGATATAAAATAACTTAACCTGAATCCAGGCGCCCTTGGCAAGGCCTTTGACAGCAGCGATAAGGTGCTGATCACTCGCTGCGATGAGCCGATCGGCATCGCGGCTCCCTTCGACGAGCGATTGCTCGGCCTTGGTTTTCTGCGCTGGATCGCGATTCGCTTGTTTCAGGCTGGAGACCTCAGTCTCGGCCAGGTTGCCAAGGTCTTTGGCAAATCCAAGCAGGAGATGATGCCGCTTTTGTCTACGCTTGGTGTCGCCATCGCGGATTACGATCTAGACGAAGACTTGGAGACGCTCCATCTGCCGGAAGGGCACTGAGTGTCCGCTGGCGTCAGTGACACAACGGTGCTGATTGTGCTCGGCGCTCAGCAGCGGTTGGACCTTCCAAACTGCTACTTCGTCGAGGAGTGCAGCGGCTCGCATTCGCTGAAAGGAGCGCTGCGTTCTGGATGCGATCTCACCCGATCAAACGCCGCTCCGCCTCCGCATACTTGGCTGCAGTCTGGGCAATGATGATCTCGGGCAACATCGGCCCGGGCGGGGTCTTGTCCCAGTCTAGGGTCTCGAGATAATCGCGCACGAACTGCTTGTCGAAGCTCGGCGGGCTGCTGCCGGGCTGGTATTGGTCGACCGGCCAGAAGCGGGAGGAGTCCGGGGTCAGCACCTCGTCGATCAGGTGCAGGCGGCCCTCGGCATCGAGGCCAAATTCAAACTTGGTATCGGCGATGATGATGCCGCGCTCGAGCGCATAGGCGGCGCTCTCTTGATAGATGCGTAGGCTGATCGCGCGCACCTGCTCGGCAAGCTCGGTGCCGATGCGATCGGCGGCGCCGGCGAAGTT
>NZ_JAYESN010000248.1:0-4398 GCF_034860625.1 Lamprobacter sp. | reverse complement strand
GTTCGTCGATACCTATCCAACCAGTGCCGAACAGTGCCAAGCGCAGACCGGTGAAGAGGGCTTCTACCCGCACCGCCGGCCGGTAGACATCCGGTTGGATGCCGAGTCATCGCTGGCCGCGCAGCTTGATCTACTGCGGGTGGTGGATGCTGCATGGACACCGGTTGGAGCTATCGCGGGTCCAACTCGAACAGGATCGGCTGGTGGGCACTTTCGTGCTGTATCGCCAGTACGCCATTCCTGACGAAACCTCTGGGGGGATGATCAAAAGCCTGCTTGATCGCTGCTACCCAAAGCCGCCTCGCGATGTCTTCGCGAAAAACCGGACCCGTCCCTGATTTTTGCCTGATTTTTGCTCAGCGTGTCAGGCGGCTTCAAGGGGTTTGATTCTGGACACGTCCACAGTGCTTTGGGCGCACGCCAAGTCCCAGCCGCGCTGCAGGTTCAGCCAGTACTCTGGGGTCGTACCGAAGAACGTTGCGAGGCGAATAGCGCTATCGGCAGAAAGCGCTGTTTCCTGTTTGACCAGCCGTTCAATCCGAGTGCGCGGCACCTCCAGGCGTCTTGCCAGCGCAATGGCGCTCATCCCCAGCGGCTTGAGATACAGTTCCGACAGGACTTCGCCCGGATGTGCGGGGTTAACAAGCAAGCTCATCGCAACACCTCTCAGTGGTAGTCGAGAACCTCGACGTCGCTTGGGCCCTCGTTGGTCCAAGTGAAGCAGATCCGCCATTGGTCGTTGATTCGCACCGAATGTTGGCCAGAGCGATTGCCGGACAGCGCTTCGAGATGATTGCCAGGAGGGAAACGTAGATCCTCCAACTCCACCGCCGCATCGAGTGCCGCCAACATGGCCCGCGTGCGTCTGACCAGATCGCCCGGAAAGCCTTTGCCGAAGCGGCCAGCAACCGCTTGCGCCGCCAGCTTGCCTCTAGTGCTCAGGATCATGAGACCTATGTATCGTACCGCGATACATTTGACAACCGCCCTGGGACAGCAACCGAGCCATGAGCCACGATCAAAACTATAAAAACCTCATCCGACATCTTCATCTGATCGGCTGTCGCTTTTCCGCGCCCCATCGATCATCTCGGCCAGCCCTCCGTCATCCCGGACGGGAAGCCGGGAACCAGACCACACACAGGCAACGCCCAACCATCATTTCCCCTTGACGAGTGAGGCAAAGCCGCGTTTCAATGCCGCCATGCTGCGTTCAGCCCGCGAACGCAACCGGCACCATCACAACAACAGACAAGCCGCCCCCTGCCATACCCTCCAACAACAGGGTAGCGCGGTAGCGTGCCTGAAGACACGAATGAAGCCCCCTGCCTCTAAGCCCGGCGCCGGCTCCTGAAGGCCTTCCATTTGCCACGGATGTTCACGGATGGACACGGATAACGAGCGGCTCAGAGAAGGGAATCTGGGGCCGAGTCCTCCTCGAACTAAAGGCCTGTCGCGCGCTCGCACCTGCGCACGAAGCGCAACTTCTCAACTATCTCCGTGCCACGGGTATCAAAGCCGGCCTCCTCATCAATTTCGGCCAACCAAGAGCCCAGATCAAACGCTTCGTCCTCTAAAAATCCGTGTCCATCCGTGGCCAATGCTCAAGGTCCACACCGGCACCCTCGCCGAGCAACCCTTCGAGCTGCTCGAAGCCTTCCGCTACTGGAGCACCATCGGCGCCAGCGAAGCCGACCCACGCTGGATCACCGTGCCCGCCGGCTATCGTACCGACTTCGCCTCCATCCCGCGCCCCATGACCCGCCGAGTCTGGCCCCTGCTGCCACCGGTCGGGCGCAGCGGCAAGGCCGCCGTCATCCATCACTGGCTCTGCGACGAGCAGCCGCACAGCGTCGACCACCGCATGGCCGCAGACATCTTCAACGAGGCCATGACCGTCCTCGGCGAGCCAGCCTTGCGCCGCGCCATCATGGCATCGAACTTAGCCTCAGGGTTGTCGTCTTAACGTGACTACAATAGCGGCTCGCACATATGAGGAGAGCAAGCCATGGCAACTGCCAACACCTATGTTCGCGCCCGCATTGATGCCGATACCAAGGAACGCGCTGCGGCTGCGCTCGATGCGATGGGCTTATCGGTCTCTGATGCCATTCGCCTCTTGATGCTGCGCGTGGCCCAAGATCGCTGCCTTCCGTTTGAAGTAAAAGCGCCTAGCGCCAGTAGCCGTCAGGCACTGGCCGAGATCGACGCGGGTGAGGCCGAACGCTTTGCGACCGTGGACGATCTGATGGCTGATCTGCATGCGGACGATTGACCGCCCCAGGTCCTTCAAACGCGATTACAAGCGCGAAGCGAAAGGTCAGCACCGCTTAACGCTCGACAGAGACTTGGTGCCGGTGCTGAAGGCACTGGTGGCGGACCAGGCGCTGGAGCCGCGTTACCGCGACCATGACTTGAGCGGCGATTGGGTCGGCTACCGCGAATGCCACATTAAGCCAGATCTGCTGTTGATCTACCGCAAGTCCGGCGAAGACTGACTCATTCTCGCCCGTCTCGGTTCGCATAGCGAGCTCTTCGGCTGAACGCAGATTCCCGACCGACTGCCTCGATTGAACCGCTAAAGTTTCGCACCGGCGCCCGAGTGATAAACCGGTGCCCGAAAAACCGAACGCGTCCAAGTTTTTCACGCTGGTCACCGATGCCTCCGGCGGGAACTCGGTCTACAACCGGGACCTCTTACCTGAAGCGGACGACAGACGGTGCACACCGCATTCTTTGATCGAGGTCGCAAGCCATGAAAGTACGGTACTTTCAAGACACCGATACCCTCTATATCGAATTTCGGGAACGGGACATCTTCGAAACACGCGATCTAGATGATGCAACCCTGCTCGATCTGGATGCCGACGGCTATGTGTGTGCTATGACGCTCGAGCACGCCAGCCAGCGCACCGATGTCAGCCGCCTCATGGTAGAAGGGATAGCAGCTTAAATGACGATGACGACCTCTCATCCGTCATCCCGGCTACCTTTCCCGCGTCATTCCGACCGGGAAGCCCGAATCCAGGCCAAGGACGGTAACCTGCGGCAAACCGGGACCCAGGCCACACACAAGCAACGCCCAACCATCATTTCCCCTCGACGAGCGAGGCAAAGCCGCGTTTCAGTTTCGCCATGCTGCGTTCAGACCTCGAACGCAACCGGCACCATCACAACAACAGACAAGCGGCTCCCCGCCCATACCCGCCAATACCCGCCAATACCAGGGTAGGGCGGTAGCGTGCCCGCACCAAGACTCGGCGACCCGGCCTCGTTGGCCACCACAGCGCCACGCGCGGGGTTGGCCCGCAACCGGCAGCCCCAGTCGCACCCCAGCACAAACTCATCAGGCGCCAGCGGCCGGTGCCATCAACCCAAAGCCCAAAGCCCCGCCCGTTGAACGACGAGCTCCAATACCACGTCCTGAAACATCTGCAATCCAACCCCCAGGCCAGCCAACGCGAGCTTGCGCGCGCCCTCGGTATCAGCCTTGGGCGCACCAACCACTGCGTGCGCGCCGTCATCGAGCGCGGTTGGGTCAAGGCGCAGAACTTTCGCCGCAGCAATAACAAGCTCGCCTACGCCTATCTGCTCACGCCCGAGGGCATCGAGCAAAAGACGCGCATCCTGGCGCGCTTCCTGAAGCGTAAAGAGGCCGAGTACCAAGCGTTGCAGGACGAGCTCGAGCAACTCACTGCCGAGGCCAGCGCCGAAGGGCTACTCCCTGCGTCATCCCGGCCGGGAAGCCCGAAACCAGGCCAGGAACCCGGCAACCGAGCATCGAAGGCATCAATCAACTGCTGATCGACCGCGACCGGTTCTTGACCAAAGGTGACGAGTCGGGCGACACCGCGGGTCGAGCGCAATGGGTACCAATTATCGACCCAGCGCTGTAAGCGAATGAATAGGTAGTTCGGGAATAAGGGCTCTTCGACCAATTGGCACCGCTGGCGTTGGATGCGCTCGACGGTAATGCGCGGTAGTAAGACGTCGTATCCCTGACGCTCAAGGTTGAGCTGAGCGCGCTCAGCCTGGCGAGGCTTGCTTTGCAGAACGTACCAACAGGGGGCGCTTTGAAGCTCTGAGTTCATCGCTTTTCCATGGCTAACCTGCCTGATCCGAGTGTTCGAAGAATACCACTTTGTTTGAAGGCTGATCCAGCCTCAGCAATCGAATCAGAGGGAAAAGGTTGAGGGAAAGATGATGCCGACGCGAAATCTCTGCGCCTCCAGCAGCCTGCCGATCAGAGAAAACGTGGTCCGTCCCTGATGTATCCCCCGTCCATGATGTATCCCCACTTAAAAATGATATTTGACAGTGTCTTACGTCGCTCTTCGACTGGAAAAATGAGCATGCATGGGGTGTCATGGTCCACCACCAGTGGAAAAGAGGGACGGA
>NZ_JAYESN010000247.1:0-4410 GCF_034860625.1 Lamprobacter sp. | reverse complement strand
TGAGGCTTCTCGCAACCGCAAAAGCGGGCGACGCCTTCGCGCCCTGGTGCCTATGCATACCTTCGGTCATCCCTGCGATCTGGAGGGCCTGATGGCGGTGGCGCAAGATTTCCGGCTCGCCCTCGTCGAAGACGCCGCAGAAGCCCTTGGCAGCCGCGACCAAGGTCGTCACACCGGCACCTTCGGCCTGCTCGGCACGCTGAGCTTCAACGGCAACAAGACCATCACCACCGGCGGCGGTGGCGCCATCCTCACCGACGATGATCGCCTGGCCGATCACGCCAAGCATCTCACCACCACCGCTAAGCGCCCGCATCGCTGGGACTCCGTTCACGATGAGATCGGCTACAATGTCCGCATGCCCAACCTCAACGCCGCGCTCGGCTGCGCGCAGTTGGAACAGTTGCCGGACTTTCTTGCCTCCAAGCGCCGGCTGTCTGAACGCTATCGCGCCGCCTTTGCCGGGCTTGAACAGGTGCGACTGATGCAGGAACCAGCCGGCTGCGAAAGCAACTATTGGCTGCAAACGCTGATCTTGTCCGAAGAGGTGGCCGAGCAGCGTGATGCGATCCTGGCCGCGACCAATGACGCCGGACTGATGACCCGTCCGGCCTGGACGCTGATGCACAAGCTGCCACCCTACCGCGACTGTCCGCGCGCGCCCTTGCCGGTCGCAGAATCGCTGGCGCGGCGGATCATCAATCTGCCGAGTAGTGCGGGGTTGGTTTAACGTGACACTCGAAGAACTCGAAGCAAATCTACGACAGAAGTATCAAGATGCCGTCTTACTCGCCGAGCATGGACGCTATGCGAATGCGATCTACCTCGTTGGTTACTGCCTAGAGCTAGGGTTGAAATACGCTATCACCCAGCATCTCCATTGGGACAGCTATCGCACAGAGGGTGATCTTCGAGTACTGAAATCGCATAAGTTACCCTTCTTGCTGCAGCTTACGGGACAAGAATCGGCGATCAAACATACCGAAGACTGGCAGATCGCAAGCAAGTGGACTGAATCCATTCGATACCAAGACCCGCGGGCCATGCACATCGAAGCGTTCAACAACATGTTGGAAGCCACCCGTCGACTTGTGGAGCAGCTATGCGCAATCTCGCTTTAAAACTCGCGAAGCACCTGGACATCGTTGAACGAGAGTGCGGGCCTTTCAAGGTTAAATGCCTGGTGTGCAAAGAACCCAATGACAGTTTCTGGGATCTGATTCTTTGGGCGGATTGGTTCGATCCGAACGAAAGAGTTCGGCTGGGCTACCTTGTCAAAAAGCTGATCAAGCCCCTCGGTGATGAGGAACTGATGCACTTCAGCGCGATGATCACCTTTGGCGCGAATGATGACAGTCCTTTCCTCCGATCACTAGCGAACATACAGCGCAAGTTCGATCAGGGTGTTTACGACGCAAACTGGCATGATGAAGTCGTTCAAATCCGATCGACAATGCCTCAAGTCGCGTTCATCGTTCCATTGGGCTCTCGACTCATCGAGAACACCGAAGCGTCCTCAGAAGCCATGGCTGAGCTGGCTGAAACCAGATGAAGGCGCTGTTGCTCCTAGGCGCAGGCGGCCACTGTCGCGCCTGCATTGACGTCATCGAAGCCGAAGCCAGGTATCAGATCGCCGGCGTCGTCCAGCCGCCGACACTTGAAACCAATGCCGTGCTTGGCTATCCCATCCTCGGCAGCGATGACGACTTGCCCGCGCAGCTCGCTCTGACACCGAATGCATTGATCACCATCGGCCAGATCAAGAGCCACGAGACACGCAGGCGACTGTTCAACCTACTGAAGCACCAAGGCGCCATTCTCCCCGTGATCCAATCGCCAACGGCCTATTGCTCGCGCCACGCCACACTCGGGGAAGGTAGTATCCTGATGCATGGCGCTGTTGTGAACGCCAACGCAACAACCAGAAAGAGCTATTGGAGAAATGGAATGAACTCAGTGGTTGAAACGCCTTGGCCAAGAGTGATCCAGGTTACGCCGCTCGAACAGCACAGGTTGTCGATTGTGCTGGCGACTGGCGAACAGTGGCTACTCGATCTTGATCCTCTCATTCAACGTCGGGATATCTACTGGCGGCTTCGCCAGGATCGGTACTTCCAGCAGGTCGAGATTGACCCACTGGGGGCGCTGTGTTGGCCGAAGGGGGAAGACCTTGCGCCAGAGAGCCTCTCACGCTATCGGTGTCACTAAGACCGATGCAACCTGAACGAATCTGCGTCGTCACCGGCACCCGCACGGAATATGGCCTGCTGCGCTGGGTAATGGAGGGCATCCGCCAATCGCCAGTGCTGGACTTGCAGCTCATCGCCACCGGCATGCACCTCTCGCCCGAATTCGGGTTGACGGTTAGGAATATCGAAGCCGGCGGCAGCCATGATCGCTCGGATTCCAATTGCCCATCTGCACGGCGGCGAAGCCACCGAGTGTGTAATCGATGAGTCCATCCGCCACAGCCTGATAAACTCTCGCATCTGCACTTTGTCGCCGCTGAAGCCTATCTATCGCCATCGCGTGATCCGGCTCGGCGAGCAGCCGGAGCGGGTATTTCAGGTTGGCGGTCTCGGCATCGACTGCATTCTGCGGCTTGAGCTATTGGACAGGGAGGCGCTTGAGGCCGCTTTAGCGTTCAAGCTCAGGCCGCGTAACCTGTGCTGGTGACCTTTTATCCCGTCAAGGGGCCGGTTGCGGGCAAGCAGTGTCATCGACTGTGATCCCACCCAGGAAGCGATCCGCGCCGCCTTGCAGCAATTGCATAGCGAGGATTTCCAGGCGAGCCTGCCTGCGGTCATCAGCCCCTATGGCACTGGGGGCGCGAGTGAGGCGATTGTGCGGGTTCTGGAACACACCGGCTTTGATGATCTGCTGAAGAAAACCTTCTACGACCTGCCTGCGTCCCCAGGCAGCGAGGGCACCACCCAGGCGAGAGCATAGATGCGCGGTGCCCATAGCGAGTTGGAGGCGGCGGAGGGATTTGTGTTGCTGCGCGAGCGAATGGGTATCATCCGACATGACTAATTCACACTATGTTTATCCTATCCACGAATCCCCCATTCAGACGCCTTACTATTTTAAAATAGAATACACAAAAACCCATTGCGTCCGCTGGATCATTTAAAAGCTGGCAATCCTCGGGATTTACGTGCTTGGAATTTTGAACAACGACCCACAGAGCCGTTTTGACTTTGGGCTGATGCTGACAACACGAGACCTTATATGACAGGTCAATCTATTAATCATAGATACGGAGAAAGCATATGAAGCGTACAATTCTGATGATCGGTGCGGGCCAGCTAGGATCACGGTATCTCCAAGGATTAGCTACTGTTGTAAATCCGTTGTCTATCACCGTAGTGGAACCAAGCGTTAACGCACAAGCAATTACGCTTGCACGTTGGGAAGACGTTGGAGGGGCGAAATCAGGGCATGAACTCGCATGGACGCTCACTTTGCCGAATCATTTAGATTCAGTCGATATTGCGATTATTGCCACAGCCGCACGTGACCGAGGGGTTTTGGTAAAGAAAATTTCCCGCCAGGTCAAAGTCCGCTATTGGCTGCTTGAAAAGGTGTTAGTTCAAAAACCAAATGATCTAGAAGTATTGTCGCACGCCGTCTCCGCATCCAGTGGCTGCTGGGTCAATACACCCCGACGCCTGATGCCTTGGTACCAGCGCTTGAAAGCAGAATTCGAAAAACATACACCCATCAGCGTTATTCAAGACGGTGAGCTATGGGGATTAGCGTGCAATAGTATTCACTTCATCGATTTAATAGCCTGGTGGACCGGAGAAAGCTTAGCAAAAATTGAAACCGAACGGCTTGATCCAACATGGTTCGAGAGTAAACGGCCCGGATATTATGAGATTACTGGAGAATTGATTGCTCATTACTCTGGAGGCTCGACGCTATATCTCAGGTCACGGCGAGAACAGGCTGACTTCAAAATGCAGATTTCCTCTTCAACGGGTGCCTCTTGGATTATTGATCAGACAGCAGGAACAGCGATTGGACCCAGTGGTCAACGTCTAGATGGGCAGATGCTGTTACAGAGTGAGATGACGGCGCCTTTGATCACTTCACTCTTGGCGCATGGCACTTGTGGTCTGCCGACGCTGCAAGAGTCCGCACAGATGCATGGTATACTTCTCGAGGCACTGCTAACGCACTGGCAGCGGTACCAAAACCCTAACGAACAACTTGTACCGATTACATGACTAAAATGACTGTTTGGCTTATTGGCGCCGGAGCGATGGCGCAAGAATACGCACATGTACTGGTTGCCCTAGACTGTCCATTTCTAGTGATCGGGCGAGGTGAAGCTTCTGCAACAGCGTTTCAGCAAGCAACTCAGGTATCTGTGTTTACAAGTGGCTTGGAACAGGCGTTGACACA
>NZ_JAYESN010000246.1:0-4446 GCF_034860625.1 Lamprobacter sp. | reverse complement strand
TTGCCCAACGCGACGACTCGACGCAGTGGCACTTGATCATGGACAACCTCAACATCCACTGCTCGGAAGCCGTCGTGCGCCTCGTCGCTGAGGCTTGTGGGCTCGACATCGACCTCGGGGTCAAAGGCAGTCCGGTATCCTCAAGTCGATGGCCACGCGTGAGTGCTTCCTGCGTGATCCAAGCCACCGCATCCAATGTCACTTCACGCCCAAGCATGCCTCGTGGCTGAACCAGATCGAGATGTGGTTCTCCATCCTGGCGCGCAAAGTGATCCGCCGCGGCAACTTCCTCTCCGTCGATGATCTCCATGAGAAACTCGCCAACTTCATTGACTTCTTCCTCTGCACAGTGCAAATCAATTAACTAATTGATAAAACATGGCTTTACCCGCCAACCTCTGTTCTGAGCGTGACCGAACTCGACTCAGTCAAGGCACTCCGTGGGGTGCTGAGCACCCATCTGAACTGGTATGGCGCGCGCTTGGACTTTCTCGCCCGCTTCATCCTGGCGCTGCCGCAGGTGCGCTCGGTAAACCTCGCGCGACTCGCGCCGGTGTCTTCCTCCAAGACAAAGATCAGTTCCAACGACATCCGTCTGCAGCGATTTTTCCGCACCTTCATGATCGATCATGAGCAACAGTCCATTCGCGAAAAAAATACTTCAGCGACCGCAGTTTAGCGTCTTCCGCGACGGGCTCGACCTGCTCCAGCGCCTCGTCGCTCAGCGCGAGACCTTCGGGCTCAATTCCTGCTTCTGCTCGGCTTTCTCCTCGATGGACAGCCCCTGGAGCTCAACCCCATGATGGCCTGCGAGATGCGCCTGGTTTGGCCATAGCGGAATGAGTTTGGCGTGATTTGTACTGTACAGAGGATTCGATGGTCAACAATAGACTTGAATGTGTCACGTACCCGATTGAGTAATGTTGAGGTCGATAGTGGTTGCTGACGTTGAAAATTCATCATCACCCCTTTTAATTCATTATTCAGGTATAGCCTCCATGTCTTGCTGATTCATGTATGTAATAAGCTCGTTAAATCTTGGCGATTGCGCCTAGTCGAAACAGCTAACTCCTTGTTTAATAAAGTAATATTTTTCTCCGGGAATTGCTAATGTCTCCTGTCTCGGTCGGGGTGCCAACCTGTTCGGGGACGACTCGCAGGAGCTGAAGCAGATTCGCGACGAGCTAGGGGAGTTTCCGCTGGTCGGCTTCTATGCGAATGGTGAACTCTCGCAGAATCGGCTCTATGGCTATACCGGGGTGTTGACGTTGTTCACCTGAGATCGTGCTGCGCTTTCCCTACGGCCTCGCCAACTTCCAGAACCTCGAGGCGCTGGCTTTTCCCGCCTGCCGCCTTGATCATCGCCTGCTTGAACGAAAAAACTCGAAGATCAAGCTGTCGGATAATTTTACAGACTTTGCTAGATTGACGGGTCCGCCCTTCACGATTTATCATCATTATAATTTAACACATAAAGATTGGCGTGATTATTGCATAATTGCGCGGCTAATTTAACGGCAACGTTCAGACCAAGGGTGACGGCACCTGATTCCTGCACAATACGGATGGACGGCGCGCCAGTACTGAAGCTGTTCCAGCTTTTTGGCGATCACAAGACCCATTTCCTAGAGCGATTAACGTCATGGCTGGAGCACCTGCATCGATAAAGTGGCTCGGCACGCTAGTGGTGTTGGCGATGATTCTAAGCGGCTGGGGCTTACGCACCGAATCGGCCAGTCCCGGAGTAACCGCCCACGCTGACGTCAGCACTCAAGTCGCCACCGCCTTCACCGACCTGCGTTTCAATCCCGCCACGCAGACCTTCGACAGGGTCGCAACCCTCACCAACACCTCCGCCGACCCGATTCAAGCGCCGTTGGCACTCCACATCACCGACATCACCCCGGCTAGCGTGACGCTCGACAACCCCAGCGGCATCGCTAGCGACGAGCATCCCTATGTGGCGGTGCCGCTGCCGACCGGGGAACTCGCCCCCGGCACGACCGTCACCGACGTGGTTTTACGGTTCCGCAACCCGAGTGGCGTTTCCTTCACCTTCACGGATTCGGTCCTGGGGACCGAAGCGGCCGACAACAGTCCTCCCGTGGCGAACGCCGGTCCCGATCAGACCGCGTCCGTGGCCGATACCGTGACGCTGGACGGCAGCGGCTCGACCGACCCCGAAGGCGACAAACTAAGTGCCGTTTGGACGTTGCTCCGCGCGCCCGCCGGCAGCACGGCGTTTCTGAGTGACCCGACGGCGATCAATCCGCGCCTGACCCTGGACCAAGCCGGCACCTATGTCGTACAGCTCATCGTCAACGACGGCCAGGCCGACAGCGCGCCCGATAGCCTGACGATTTCGACCGACAATACCCCCCCGGTCGCGAACCCCGGCCGCGACCGGACCGCGCCCTTGGGCGCGACTCTGACCCTGAACGGCAGCGGTTCCAGCGATGTGGATGGCGATCCGCTGACCTTCGCCTGGACGCTGGTCCGTCAGCCGGAGGGTAGTACGGCGGAACTGCTGGAGGTTGACGCCATCGCCCCGCAACTGGCCTTGGATCAGCCGGGCGCTTATGTGGTGCAGCTCATCGTCAACGACGGTCAGGCCGACAGCGCACCGGCCAGCGTGACCCTCGCCACCGAGAATTCCCGGCCATTAGCCGACGCCGGTCCCGCGCAAACCGTGCCGCTGGGGGCCAGCGTGCACTTGGAAGGGCACCATTCGACCGACGCCGACGGCGATCCGCTGAGAGCCCACTGGGCGCTGACCAGGGTACCGCTAGGCAGCACCGCTACTCTGAGCGATCCAATCGCGATCGATCCGACCTTCGTCGCGGACTGGGCTGGCGACTATGTGGCGCAATTGATCGTCAACGACGGAACCCTCAACAGCACGCCCGTCACCGTCCTCATCAGTACCGATCGCTCGCGACCGGTGGCCGACGCCGGATCGGATCAGGAAGCGGTCCTCGGCGACTGGGTGTTCCTGGATGGTTCCGGTTCCAGCGATGCAGACGGCGATCCGCTGAGCTATCGGTGGTCGTTCACGTCGCGCCCGGACGCCAGTGAAGCCACCTTGTATGACGCCGATCAGGCGGAGGCCGCGTTCGTGCCGGACGTCGCCGGCCTGTACGTCGTGCAGTTGATCGTCAGCGATGGCGAGTTGGCAAGCAGGCCCGATACGGCGACCCTGACCCTGGTCGTGCCCGAATCGGTCAATCGCGCGCGCCAGGCTACATCGAGCCTGGTCGTCATGTCCGCTACCGAATCCGATGCAGCGACGTTCCAGGCGGAGTCCACTCCAGACCCCAGCGGATCCGCGCGAGAACGCTACGTCACCATCTTCATGCAAACCCTAGCGGGCGAGGGCGTGATCTTAAACGACAGCCTGCGGCAGATCTTTACCCGCATTTTGATGCGCCAACTTAATACGGATGACGCAGGGCGCCTGATTGAAACAGCGACGTTTGAGCCGCTCGTGAAAGTGTTTACCTTTGTCGCCTCCTCGCCGGACCAGAGGCCTTCCAGTCCGTCGGCCTACACTCCTGCCGCTGTAGAGGCGGCGCGTCGTGCGGCTCAGGGTCTTCAGGACGTCACCGATCCCCCTCCCGACCCTGAAACCATTGCCCCGGCGGTGAACCCCTCCGTCTCCACCACCACCTTTGCCGCTACCGAATTTCTTTACACCGGCAACAACCCAATCCAGACTGGCGTGGCCCCCGGCACCATCGAGGCCAAACGGGCCGCCGTCATTCGTGGGCGCGTGCTCGATAAGAGCGATGCGCCGCTGGCGGACGTAACCATCACCATCCAGAACCATCCTGAGTATGGTCAGACCCTTAGTCGCGCCGATGGCTGGTTCGATCTGGCGGTGAATGGTGGGGGTGATTTAACTCTCAACTACATGAAAACCGACTATTTGACGGTGCAGCGACAGGCTGATGTCCCGTGGCAGGACTCTGCCAACATTGATGATGTGGTCATGCTTGCGCGCGATCCTCAAGTCACTGAGGTGACCTTCGGCCAGGCTGCTCCAATTCAGGTCGCGCGCGGAAGTCTCGTAACTGATGAAAGCGGGAGCAGACGTGCCACCCTCGTCATCCCGGCCGGCACAACGGCTGAAGTCTACAATGCCGACGGTACGACGCGGGCTGCCGACGTGCTGCATGTTCGCTTGACCGAATATACGGTCGGGGACAACGGGCCGGAGTCAATGCCTGCCACCTTGCCTGGCACCAGTGCCTATACCTATGCGGTCGAGCTGAGCGCCGACGAAGCCCCAATCAAGATCAACGGCAAGGATGTCCTGTTCAACCAGCCGGTCTACCTGTACCTGGAGAACTTCATCGGCTTCCCGACCGGGATTCAGGTCCCCATGGCCTACTACGATCGCGATCAGGCCGCTTGGGTTCCGACCCCTGATGGGCGGGTGATCAAGAT
>NZ_JAYESN010000245.1:0-4448 GCF_034860625.1 Lamprobacter sp. | reverse complement strand
GCTTCGTTGGCCAGGGCGGGCTGCGCTTCATGCTCACCTACTCGCCAGAGGAGCCGAACAGCGCCTATGGCCAGTTGCTGGTGGACGTGGATGACTTCCGCCGCATCGACCCGCTGGTCGCCGAGCTGCAGGAAACTCTCACTGCGGCCCATCCGGACGCCGCCATCAAGGTCTGGAAGTTCATGCTCGGGCGCGGCGGCGGCAAGAAGATCGAGGCCGCCTTCCGCGGTCCCGATCCCGCGGTGCTGCGTCGGCTCGCCGACGAGGCCAAGGCCATCATGGCGGCCGAGCCCAGCGCAGTCGCGGTCCAGGATGACTGGCGCGAGAAGGTGGCGGTGCTGCGCCCGCAGGTGGATGCGGTCGCGGCCCAGCGCGCCGGCGTCGATGTCACGCAGATCAGCGCCGCGCTGAACCGTGCCTTCAGTGGTGAGCGCGTCGGCGCCTACCGCGAGGGCGATACCCTGGTGCCCATCATTGCGCGGGCGCCGCTCGCCGAGCGCGACCGGGCCGCGGCGCTGGACAATGTCCAGGTCTACAGCCCCACCGCCGGTCGCTACCTGCCGGTGGGCCAACTGGTAACTGGGTCTCAGCTGGACTGGGTGGATGGGATCATTCGCCGCATCGACCGCTTCCCGACCCTCAAGGCGCAGGCGGACCCGCAGCCGGGCGCATTGTCCGGCCCGGTGCTGGAGCGGCTCAAGCCACAGATCGAGGCCATCGCGCTGCCGCCGGGCTATGCGCTGGAATGGCACGGCGAGGACAAGGCCTCGCGCGAGGCCAACGCTGGCCTGGCGATCTCCGCGCCTTATGGCTTCGCGGCCATGGTGCTCGCAGTGGTGGTGATGTTCAACGCCCTGCGACAGCCGCTGGTGATCTGGCTCACGGTGCCGCTGGCCATCGTGGGCGTCACCATCGGGCTGCTCCTGTTCCAGGTGCCGTTCGAGTTCATGGCGATCCTCGGCTTCCTGAGCCTGATCGGCATGCTGGTGAAGAACGCCATCGTACTGGTCGACCAGGCCGACGCCGAGCGTAAGGCCGGCAAGCCCGGTCTCTCGCCGGTGCTGGATGCCGCCGCCAGCCGCGCCCGGCCGGTAGTGCTCGGGGCCTTGACCACCATCCTTGGCGTCGCCCCGCTCTTGCTCGACCCCTTCTTCAAGAGCATGGCGGTGACCATCATGTTCGGCCTCGCCTTCGCGACCCTGCTGACGCTGATCGTCGTGCCGCTGCTGTATGCGGTGCTGTTCAGGATCGACGATCATGCCACTGCCAACGATCATGCGCCTGTCTGAATCCCACCCCGACGCCATAACGATCGCTAAGCCGATCGCAGCCACATTGAGAGCGCCGTGGTCCAGGTCTGCGGCTGCGCCGCGCGCCTGTTGGTGTTGACGCTCGCGGACTCGCACGTTAGGAGGCGATTTTAATGTCCCGGAATCCACCGATTGTTGCCGATTCGTCCTTATCACCCCGTCCGTCCGAGGCGATACCTGCCGGACTGTATCTGTTGCAGGTGGATGCGCAAGGTCGCCCGGCCTTTCGCTTCGTCACCGAGCGACTGCTCATCATGCTCGACCTGCCCCGGGAGCAGGTCCTGACCAACCCGGGGACCCTGTTGCAACGAGTGCATCCGGACGACTATCCGACGTTTCTGGAGCTGAATCAGCAGGTGCTTGTCGCGCCGCGGCCCTTTCTGTGGGAGGGCCGGGTGGTGATCCGGGGCGTCACCCGCTGGTGGCGCCTGGAGTCGTTGCCGCGCGCGCTGCCGGAAGGCGGCACACTCTGGGAAGGGGTCGCTATCGATATCACCGACGCTAAGACCGCCGAAGCCGCAGGGCGAGCCGGAGAGGCGCGGTTTCAGCATCTGCTGCAATTTGCGCCAGTGCCCCTGGGCCATCTCGATCGGGCACACCGGGCGCGCTTCTACAACGCTGAGTTCACCAGGACTTATGGCTACAGCGAGTCGGATCTACCCGATGAGCAATGCTGGTGGGAGCTGGCCTATCCGGACCCGGCAGATCGCCGGCAGATTCGCCAACGCTGGGATGCCGCCCTCGCCGCGCTGGCCGCAGGGGATCGCAGCCAGATGCCCTTCCAAGCCGAGGTCAGGTGCAAGAACGGCAAGCAACGGGCCGTCGAGATCCATTACAGCGTACTGGACGACGGCTATCTCGGGGCCTTTGTCGATGTCACCGAACGGCGGCAGGCGCAGCAGCACGAACGCGAGGTGCAGACGATCCTGCGCGCCATCCTGAACGACCAACCCTTGGCGGTCATTGCCGAGCGCATCGTCGGCACCATCGAGGCTGCGGCACCGGAAAGCCTCTGTTCGCTGCTTCTGGTCGACGAGGACAGCCACCAGTGGCGTCTGCTCGCCGCGCCCAGCCTCCCGGCCTTCTACAACGCAGCGATCGACGGCCTCGCCATCAGCGACGGACAGGGCGCCTGCGGCACCGCTGCCGCGCTTGGCGAACGCGTATTCACCGAGGACATCCAGATCGATCCGGCCTGGACGCCCTATCGGGAGCTTGCCGCCCAAGCCGGCTTGCGAGCCTGCTGGTCGGAGCCGGTGGTGGCCAAAGACGGTGAGGTGCTCGCCGCCTTTGCAGTCTATGCACGGGAGGCCCGGACTCCATCCGCGTGGGAGATCGAGCTGATCGCGTGCGCCGCGAGCCTGGCCGGACTTGCGATCGAACGCGCCCGGGCGCGCGAGGACCTGGCCTGGCGCACCGCCTGCCGGGATGCGGTGCACGAGATCTCCCGGATGTTCCTGACCATGAACGAGTCTGGCCTCGATGCGGCGATCCATGTGGCACTGGCCCGTATCGGCACCTGCGTGTACGCGCATCGCTGCTATCTGTTCCAGATGAACGAAGATGGCGCCGCCATGACCTGCACCCACGAATGGTGCGCGCCCGGAATACGGCCGCAGATCGATGAACTGCGCGACCTCGAAGTGGATCGATATCCCTGGTTTCCAGAGATTGCCAACAGCCGGCAGCCTGCCTGGGTCACGCAGGACGACATTGCGCAGCTCTCGCCTGATGAGCAGAAAATGATGCGCGACGGCGAGATCCAGTCCATGCTGGCGATCCCGATGTTCAGGACCGGGCAGATGTGCAGCATACTGGGTCTCGACAACATTCAGGTGCGCAAGCGCTGGAGCGGCTTCGAGCAAGCTGTGATGCAGCTGGTCGCCGACATCATCAGTGAGGCGCTGATCCGAAATCAGCTCCTGCGGGCGCTGCGCACCCAAGCCTACCAGGACGAGCTGACCGGGCTGCCGAACCGGCGCGCCTTCGACGAAGGGTTGCACGACGAAATCCGGCGCGCGCGTCGCTACCACCAGGTCTTTTCGTTGCTGCTGCTCGATATCGACCGGTTCAAGGCGATCAACGACGCCCATGGCCATGACGTCGGCGATCAGACGTTGCGGATGCTTGGCGCGATCCTGAACCAACGGATGCGCGAAACCGATCGACTGGCGCGCTGGGGTGGCGAGGAATTCGCGCTTTTGCTCCCGAACACCGGGGCCGAGGACGCCCGGCTGTTTGCCGAGCAACTACGGGTCGCGGTCGCCGAGGCCCGGTTCCCTGGCGTTGCGCGACTGACGATCAGCCTCGGGATTGCTCAGTTCGCGCCGGATGACAGCGTCGACACCCTCTTTCGGCGCGTTGATCAGGCGCTATACGCCGCTAAGGAGCAAGGCCGAAATCGCTGCGTGCTGGGGTGAACGGTCTTGGTCGACGACGAACGGGCGTCTTCTGCATCGTTGACGTTGACGAATAGCGTCAGCTCACCGAGAGCTTGACACCCCGCTCACGCGGCTGCCGCTTGGGCAGCTCAACACGCAGCACCCCGCGCGCATAACTGGCGCTCGGCGAGGGCGGTGCTGCTGCTAGCTTCCGCTTGTGCCTCTGATCCTTGACTGAAGCGAGTCATCGCGCCGGCCGCGCGTCGATAAAGGCGCTGCCAACCGTCGATCAGTGCATCCCAGGCATGGCTGAACTCATCACGCAAGTGCTCAAATGGCGACATCATCATGACCCTCCTTCGCTGCTTTGATCATTCACATTCAACTGCGATCATTCAACTCTGATCATCCAAGTTTGGCTCACGCTCAGCGGGCCGACAAGATCGACAAGGCCCCGGTCATGCTCTCAGGCGATCCTCGACAGCGCCTCTCAAACACGCCTCACCACGCCACCCCACCTTCAATGAGCAACCGACCACTCTCCGCAAATAAACGCCCAGCCAGCCTGCTCGGGGTCGGCATCGCGACCCTCGATATCATCAACCAGGTCGAGCGCTATCCAGCCGAGGACGCTGAGGTCCGCGCCAGCGCTCAGCGTCTTCTGCGCGGCGGCAACTGCGCCAATACCCTCGCCGTGCTGAGCGAGCTGGGCCATCACTGCCGTTGGGCCGGCACCCTAGCGGATGACCTCGGCGCG
>NZ_JAYESN010000244.1:0-4451 GCF_034860625.1 Lamprobacter sp. | reverse complement strand
GCCGACCCGGATGCGAAGGAGATCCGCGACGACTGGCGCGAGCCGGTGAAGGTGATCCGGCCGGTGTTCAATGAGCAGGTCGGCCGCCAGCTCGGCATCACCCGCGAGGATGTCGCCAAGGCCATGCAGTATGCCTTCGATGGCGTGCAGGTCGGGCTCTATCGTGACGGCGAGCGCCTGCTGCCGATCCTGGTGCGGGCGCCGCTCGGCGAGCGCATCGATGTCGATAACATCCAGGATGTGCAGGTCTGGAGCCCGGTGCTGCAGCGCGCGGTACCCATCGCCCAGGTGGTCAGCGGCTTCGAGACAGTCTGGGAGAACCAGGTCATCGGCGGGCGAGACCGCCAGCAGACCATCATCGCCTCGGCTAACCCGCGTAGCCCGCTGGCCTCGCCGCTGTTCGAGCGCCTGCGCCCGCAGATCGAGGCGATGCAACTGCCACCGGGCTACAGCCTATCCTGGGGCGGCGAGTACGAGGACCAAACCAAGGCGCAGAGCGCGCTGTTCGGCGTACTACCGCCGAGCTTCTTGGCGATGATCCTGGTCAGCATCCTGCTCTTCGGCAAGATCCGCCAGCCGCTGATCATCTGGCTCACGGTGCCGATGGCGATCATCGGCATCACCGCCGGGCTGCTTGGTGCCAATGCCGCGTTCGACTTCATGTCGATGCTCGGTGCCTTGGCGTTGGTCGGCCTGCTGATCAAGAACGCGATCGTGCTGATCGAGGAGATCGACCAACAGATCGAGGCTGGCAAACCGGGCTATACGGCGATTCTCGATTCCGGCGTCAGCCGCATGCGCCCGGTGGTGCTCGCCGCATCGACGACGATTCTCGGCCTGATCCCGCTGCTGCCCGATGTCTTCTTCGTCAACATGGCGATCACCATGATGGCGGGGCTGGGCTTTGCGACGGTGCTGACGCTGATTCTGGTGCCGACCCTGTATGCGATCCTGTTTGGGATCAAAGAGGGGCAGCCGGCATCCCTGGCGAGCGCTCAGAGGCTGAGTACCAACGGAGGCGCGTCGCCAAGCACGACATGAGCATCGCAGCAGGCCATCGGCAACAAGACGTACCAAGGTCATGACCGGGCTCCTTTCAGAAAGCAGTCGAGTGATCCATGCAGTGATGCCATGACCCTGCCCCTGCTCACCGGCGCCTTGCTGGTCGTGATCACGGTGCTGATCCAGGGCCTTGGCTCGATCGCGCTGATCCGTTTTCTGGCCCGTCATCATGTTGGGCCAGATGGTCAACTCCTGCCGCAACGCGCCCTACTGGCGGTGATCCTGACCGCGCTTGGGCTGCTGCTCTTGCATTGGCTGCAGATCCTGGTTTGGGCCTTGGCCTATCGAGTGCTGACGCCAGTGACCCCGATCGGCACCCTGGAGCAGGCCCTGTATTTCTCCGCCATCACCTTCACCACGGTCGGCTATGGCGACATCACCTTGGCGACCGAGCAATGGCGCATGCTCGCCGGCATCGAGGCGCTGAATGGCGTGCTCCTCCTCGGCTGGTCAACGGCCTTACTGTTTGCCGTCGTGCAACGCAGCTGGGGCAGCTACGTGCACGGAGAGCATTGGATCAAGTCGCACCCCGCCGCCACCGAGGAACCTAAGAGCCGCACCAAGGCCGGAACGGACTAGCAGGCCCTGCGGGCGATGCGCGATGACGATTTCCGCACGGAGATCGTCACCGATCGGAATCAGCATCCAATCCGTCAGTCGTGTTTGCCAAGCTTCGCCAACACCTCGCGGAAGCTGGCCAAGCCGGCTTCGAGGTTCTCGATGATCTCCTCGGCGAGATCCTCGGGCTCCGGTAGGTTGTCCAGATCGGTGAGGCTCTTGTCCTTGAGCCAGAAGACATCCAGGCTGGCCTTGTCGCGGGCCAGCAGTTCCTCGGCGTCGTAGCAGCGCCAGCGGCCCTCGGGGCTTGTGTCCGGGTTCCAGGTCGGTCGGCGCTCATGCCGATTGCTTGGGTTGTAGCACTGGATGAAGTCGGCCAAGTGCTCAAAGCGCATCGGCTTCTGCTTCAGCGTGTGATGCACGTTGGTGCGGTAGTCGTAGTACCAGACGGTCTTGGTCCAGCGGTCTGGGCTCGCCACTCGGTTGTCGAAGAAGATCACATTGGCCTTGACGCCTTGGGCGTAGAAGAGGCCGGTCGGCAGGCGCAGGATGGTATGCAGATCCGTGCTCTCGAGCAGCTTGCGGCGGATGGTCTCGCCGGCACCGCCCTCGAATAGGACGTTGTCCGGCACCACCACCGCCGCGCGTCCGCTGCTGTTGAGCATGCTGCGAATATGCTGGACGAAGTTGAGCTGCTTGTTCGAGGTCGTCGCCCAGAAGTCCTGGCGGTTGTAGGTCAGCTCCTCGGTCGCCTGCTCGCCCTCCTCGTTGGTGAAGCTCATCGAGCTCTTCTTGCCGAACGGCGGATTGGCCAGCACGTAGTCGTAGGTCCGCGGACTTGGTGCAACCAGGGCATCGGCGGGCGAGATGTTGCCCTCGCTGTCGATGTCGCCGATGTTGTGCAGCACCAGATTCATCAGGCATAGCCGACGGGTGTTGGCAACGATCTCGTGGCCGTGGAAGGTCTGATTCTTCAGGAACTGCTTCTGGGTCCGATCGAGCTGGTAGTTGTCGCGGTTGGAGAGGAAGTCGTGAGCGGCCAGGAAAAAGCCGCCCGTACCGCACGCTGGATCAGCGATGGTGCGCATCGGCTCGGGACGCACGCACTCGACCATGGCGCGGATCAACGGGCGTGGCGTGAAGTACTGGCCAGCGCCGGATTTGGTGTCCTCGGCGTTCTTCTCCAGCAGACCCTCGTAGATGTCACCTTTGACATCAGCGCCCATCGTCACCCAGCTGGTACTGTCGACCATGTCGATCAGCCGATACAGCTTGGCCGGGTCCTGGATCTTGTTCTGGGCCTTGGTGAAGATCTGCCCGAGCATGCCGGTGCTGGTGCCGAGTCGGCGCAGCAGTTGCAGATAGTGCGTCTCCAGCTCGGCGCCCCGGCGTTGCTTGAGATCCTGCCAGCCATAGCCGGGCGGGATGCCGATCTCGCGGTTGTAGGGCGGCCGCGCATACTCGTCGGCCATCTTCAGAAAGATCAGATAGGTGAGCTGCTCCAGATAGTCGCCATAGCCGACGCCATCATCGCGCAGGGTGTGACAGAAGCTCCAGACCTTGGAGATGATTGAGGCGGTGTTCACGGGGTCTCTGTTGTTCTCGTGTCAGGTTGCGATGGGAGCTTGGGGTTTGGGTTATGATGGCGCTAGCCAAAAAAAAGCAAGAACGCTCTCAAGTCAAAGCACAAAGAGGAAAACCATGAAAGGCGAATTAACCGCCATTGTAAAAAAAGACGGTGATTGGTGGTTAGGCTGGATTGAAGAAATACCCGGCGCCAATGCTCAAGAACGAACAAAAGATGAGCTGCTCTTGAGCTTGAGGGAGGCTGTGATCGATATTCTGGAACTAAGGGCCGAAGAGGCTTACAAGCACGCGGATAAGGACTTTGAGACAATTCCATTAGCACTATGAAGCGAGGAAAGCTGATTCAGCTTCTGAGAAGAAATGGATGCGAATTAGTAAGGGAAGGCAACAGACATTCGATCTGGAAAAACATAGCCAATAGCGAACTAACAGCTGTGCCACGCCACAGCGAAATCAAGGACTTGATGGCGCATAAAAAAGCAAATGATCATCCAATTCTCACGACATGCGAAGAGAAGAGCAAAGCTCTACAGAATCTCTGAAGACATGATTCGTGAGATTCTTTCGGATATTGATTTATCTGAAGGTGAGCATGAAATTATCAAAAATGTACCGGGGTTTAGATATCCAATAAAAGTCGTTGTGGCTGTCGAAGGCTTCACACTGACTGTGGTTACAAATTATCCACTGAAGAAAGGCAAAACAGATGAACGTTCACTACGATGAATCAGTTGATACACTGTACTTAAAACTAGGCGAGGATGAGCCAGATGGAGTTATTGAGACTGCAGAGGGAGTTAATATTGATACAACTGCTGAGGGGAAGCTTGCAGGTATTGAAATATTAAAAGCATCGCAAAAAATTAACATGAACACTATCCTATCTTACACGCTTGAGTTAGATCAAGATTTGTTAACGAAGAAAATTGCCTAACGAGTAGCTCCAGACGAAGCCGGTTTCGCTTTCGCTCAACCGGCTTGGCTAAGCATGGCGATCTCGCTCATCTCCACAGGGTCCGTCACACCAAGCAGGTTGGCGAGGACAAGACCATTAGCGCCAGGCTCGAAATCAGCTTCTGGATTGCCGCTCGTGTCGTAGCGGTCGCTCATGCGGCGGTCTTCCGCGAACGTTTGTCAGGTTTGGCGGGTTTTGCGCGGGCAGCCTTCTCGGCCTTGATACGCGCTAGCAGCACCGAGGCTGGCTCGTCATTTGGATCCTGGGGGACGAGTTGGCCGGAGAAGGC
>NZ_JAYESN010000243.1:0-4465 GCF_034860625.1 Lamprobacter sp. | reverse complement strand
GATACCGGTAAGCCGCTCGCGGCTTGATGGGTTGGTCGGTATCAGGATTTTCACAGCGAAGCACTAGGCTCCTGAGAGAAACTCTCAGATGAGACCGGTATACTGTGAATCTACGCCCAGTCGAGGAAACTTATGTTGAGAATTCGAGCGGTGCAACTCAATGCTCTTGAAGGGGATCTGCGCAAGAGGGAGCTGGCTAGGTATGCCCGGGCCCGCTTCCCAGAGCCGCTTAAAGACTGGGAACCGCCTAGGGTGTCTGCGCTCTGCGAGGACGTACTCCGCATGGCAACGCGGCTTGAGATTGCGGAGGACAATGATTTCGCAACAATTCTCGACCTGATCGTGATGTACGGGAAGGATTTCCCCGATGCTGAGTGGGCAAAGGATGTTTTCTTAATGGCAGAATGGAGTGGCGCAGAAAAGATCCAGGTGCTGCGGTTGAGAGCGCAGCTGCAGATCCCGAGTGTGTGACGCTACGCTCGCACGGTATCCGCGCCGTCAGTCGAGCCCGGCCAGACTATTCTCTGTCCAGGTTTTTTGCATGGGGAGGTCGACGGCACTGGTAAACTTTGACAAGCTGACGCTAGGCACGTAAGAACTATGGCTTTAGATCGGGCTGCGGTAAAAATCGCAAATCAGCGCCTCTGGAATGCTCATCCAGAATTGGGCGGACGTCGGTTGACGACAGACGCGGCAGATAGCTCCCTGCGGGCCGAATGGATGGGATACTACAATGCCGCTGTAGCCGCAGTGGCGCCACCACCGGCAGCGGCACCGGTACCAGCTCCCCCTCCCGCCGTGGCTGCAGTGGCAGCGTGTCCAGCGTCGCCTGCACCGGCAAACACCGCAAATTGTGCCGACATGAAAAACCACGTGAAGGAGGGAGACATCGTTTTACGCGGAGAAGCCGGGGATTCGGAATCAGATTTTCTCGCGAAAGTCAGCGGATGCCCGTATAGTCACGCCGGAATTGTGGCAAAGAACGCCGCCGGAGATCTCGTCGTCGTCGACGCGTACCCAGGCCGGTCTTCAGGGGCCGTGGCCGAGACTACTGTGGACGACTTTTTTTGCGGACACCATGCCACGGACGGACTGGTAGCCCGTCCAAAGGATTGCAAAGCGGCGGAAAAGGCGGCCCAATGGGCTATGTCCCAGACCAGCGATCCCGGATATGTGTTCGACCTATGGGATCCATGGAATAGCGATCCCAAGCGGCTGTATTGCGCCGATTTCGTCTACCAATCCTTTCAGAATGCCGGGGTTGATCTGGCGCCGACGAAGACAGATCTAATGGACAGTTCCCACCGCGCGACAACGATTGCTGAAGCCCGCAAAATGGCGGCTCAGGACTCCAAATTAGCAAAACTTGCTTCAGATAAGAAAATCGAAGCGGAGCTCCGAAAGCGAACCGGTGGCAACAGTGAGTACATTACCCCGTGCCAGATGGGTTTGAACTCCGGCGTCACGCCCGCTGCCACCCTGAAGACTTCGGCAAGTGGGGGCGGAGGGACAAACAAGCCCTGAACCGTTGGATGTCGATCGAGCTATGACCGAACCTATCAAAGCCGCACAGTTCTGGGATCTCTACTTTCGCAACCTCTTTCTGCGACTGGAAAGAGATGGCAGCGGGTACAAAGGCGTTGCGTACGCCAATGATTCTGGCTTGGGACCACCTGCAGGAATTTTTCACGAACGTCCGCAGACTCAAATCCAGGTCAGCCGAGCGGAGCTCGTGAGTTACGACTACTCGAGCGACGGACGATTTTCGCTCTTTCTTGCGCGGCCAAAGAGCATCGGTACGGCTTTAGATGCGATCATCTCACAATCTTATCCCTACCGCGATCCGGCGCCGTTTAGCAAAGAGCGGATGGCCCAGCTATGTGCCGAATTGCGCGAACGAATCGGATCTGCGAATGAGCGCGAGGCTGATCTCTCCGTATTGCATGGAGAGCTGTCGCGTATGCTTGTGGAATATGCTCCAAGCTTCGATCAGCCAATTGCTGCCCTGGTGTGGCTGTTAGGGGAGTTGCGTCAGAGAGATAGCGCAGAGCCCATTCTGCAGGTTCTGCAAAATTCTCCGTATTGTCCGATCGGGAAGGTCCAAGTGCACTTCACTGCGTTGAATGCAGGTTTCGCTGCGTTGTGGAAGATTAATGATAAAGCGTCGATCTGGAAGGCTTTGGAATTGATGAGAGAGAGCGATACGTCTGGTCGTCAAAAGCTAGGCGCACTGATCGAACGCCTGTTCTCTACCAAGGAATTGCTCAGCCTCGATCTACTGGAGGAAGACTACTTCAGCGTGGATTTCTGGCTCGCGCGATTAAAGCCCTATCGAGATTGGAATACGAACGATTGGGATCGCTATGACACGAACGCCCTATTTTGGGAACTTCGATGTTTGGCGGCAATGCGTTTGTCAGCCAGTGAAGGAGGGCTTAGTCAAATGCTTCTGCGCGATGAGGTAGCGACGGTACGCGAGGCCGTTCGCCAGCAAGGGAATGGAGCCATGTAGATAGGCTGCGTTTGAAGATGAACGGTTGGTGGTGAGACGAGAGGGGGCTCATGGGCGTAATTCTGAATCCGACGATGATGCTTATGATGGGACTTGCTATGTGGCCCTTCGGGACCCGCATTGATTTGAGCACTCCTATAGCAACGATGCGGATGTTTCAAAAGGCCATCCACGCAAAGAACTGGTCCACCGCAGCGGAGTGCCTTTCGGAGGAAATTCGGAAGGAGAATGCGGATTTTCTCGGAAAAAGCATCCTGTACACTACTTCATACTGGCAGCCTTCCAGGGGCATGGAGTCCTTCTTTCAGGACGAACCGCCGCTAATCGAGAAGAGTTGCACGTTCAAGCTGTTGTCGGAAAATCAACTGCGGGCAACAATCGAAGTGGTGTACCCGCGGCAGCGGGAAAAGGCTGTTCGCCTCAAAACGATTACCTTGGAACGAAATGCCGAAGGCTTTTGGAAGATTGCAGAGATTTTTGGAGTTACTGCGCCGCCTCGCTGAACTTGGGAACCGCTGATCGGGACGCGTTTGGGACTGTTTTCGCGCACTATTTGCACCTTTTTCCGTATTCAGGACGCACCTTCCCCTCGCACCCAAGGTCCCCTTGGGTGTAAGCGTTCAGACCCCCCACCCAGATGCCGGCTTGAAGACGGGGCAACGCCGGCTCAAGCGGCTGCGGGCAACTGCGGAGCAGGCTGACCGCGCCGGCGCTCAGTGACGGCCTCAGTGATGAAGTCCCAAGGCGAGAGCCCCCGTTTGCGGCAGGTCTCGATCACACTGGCCAGTACGGCCACCGTGCGTGAACCCTGCGCAGTACGAGTGCCCTGACTGATGCGCCGAGCGATGACCCAATGCCGCAACGCTCTTTCGGCTTCATTGTTCGTCAGCGGCAGCTCAGGATGATCGAGCGTCACCCAGAAGGTGTCGAAGTCATTGAGCAACTCGCGCGCGAGCGCCTGGGTCTTCTCATGCGTGGCATTGATTTGCTCCAGACACAGGCCCCACAGCACGTTGAGCTGCTCGGCATGCTGTTGACGCAAGTCCATCGGCGGCGGTCCCTCACGGGCGGCGTAGACGCTGTCCATGACCGCCTTGAGGCATCCGCTCACTGCCTCGCCAAAGGCGCGGGCTTGGCGATCCAGACTCTCCTCTAAGCCGCGGGCTTTGCGCTGCACATGCGCTAGACAGCGCAGGCGGTTGTCGAGGTCGCGATAGGCCCAGTAGCCGTCGCTCATCAGCCAGCCGTTGAACAGGGGACCAAGGACGCTCATCAAGACCGCCTTGGAGCGCGCCCCGATGGTGAAGACGGTCGTGGTGGCCGAGGTGAAGACCCACAGCCACACCCGCTTGCCGGCCTCGAACCAGCTGGTCTCATCGGCGAGGAGCAGACCGCTGTCACGCGCCTGCTGGAGCAGTGGCTCCTCGACCACCGGTTCCAGGGCGCGCGCGGCTTCGTGGATGCATTGGTTAATGGTGGCGATCGAGAGCTCGAGGCGGAGCCAGTCGCCGAGGAATTCTTGGATGCGCCGACGTGACAGGTGCATCCGGGTGGAGAGGGCGCAGATCAAGCTCAGCCGCCGCGGGCCGACCAGATGACGTTCGCTCAGGGCGACGCTCCAGGCGTGATCGCCTGGCGTGTGACCGGGCTCGGCGCGGGTCACATGGCCGCAGCCGCAGGTGCGCTCGTGATAGGCGTGCTGGGTCTGGATGAGTTCCAAGCCGATGCGCTCTTCACCCAGGTCACAGAGGTCGAGCACGAGGTGGGCCTGGCAGGCGCCGGAAGCTCGCTCTTGGAGGTCGCTGCCGCAGCGCGCGCAGTGCGTGGGATGATGCTCGACCACCTGGGTGATCGCGAAGGTCTGGGTGCGACCATGGCCGGGGGCACCGGGGCGTTGTCCGGGGCGCTTGGGGGCCGGCTTTTGATCGGCCGTGCTCGACGGCGTCTCGCTGG
>NZ_JAYESN010000242.1:0-4478 GCF_034860625.1 Lamprobacter sp. | reverse complement strand
GTGGATTCGGACCGCGACGGGCTGAGGAGGAAAAAGGCCCTTTTCAGGAGCGTTTCTGTCTTCTTCGAGGAATGGCAACGGGCGCGGCAGGCTGGTGCGCCTTCAGGCCCTGATCGCCCGTCAAGATTTCCACCACATAGCCGACGCTGGCGTAATGTTCGGCAACGTCCTTGATGGTGGCATCGCCAAGGGACAGTTTGCGGTCGGCAAGATCCGGCCAGGCATCGGCGAGCGTCTTCAAGCGGTCCGCAGACCATAGGACCGATTGATCGGAAAAGGCCGCCCAAGGTGATTCTTCATCGGCGCTCTTGCGCATCAGGTCCGCCAACTGTTCACCACGTGCCCTGCGACTATGACGGGCCTGCGCGATGTGATTGCCGGTTTCGATGATACTGGCCAACGGCAGAACAAAGGTCGTCCGACTGCTGCGCTCATGGGCAATCTTGGCCTCAACGCGAGACTTGTCCCACCGATCATCGTCCGGACCACAGATCTCCATGCCGGGCACATCCAGCCAGACGCAGAGAATGCTGGTATCGAGAATGAGCACCCGTTTCACTGGCCATGATCCTGCTTGAGGGCCGCTTCGATTCGACCCTTGCTCGACAAGGTGCCTAGGCTTCCGCCGGCGATCAGCTTGGGTAGTTGCTCGATCTCTTCCAGTGGCGTCAGACCGCTGAACCCGGTGGTATCGTCGCGGTGGGCGACGGTGATAAAGGGCACCATGGCGAGGCCTGCCGCATCTAGCAGCGCCGGATTATGGGTCGTGGCCAAGACATCGATCCCGCGCTCTTTGCCCAAGGTCTGCAGCATGCTCACCAGCAGATGGGCGCGGGAGGGATGCAGTCCATTATCGACCTCCTCGATCACCAGCAGGCTCCCCGGCTCGCGCGTTAGCAGGGCGGTCACAATCGCCACATAGCGCAGAGTGCCATCGGACATGCCACGGGCATCGACTTCATGCGTTGGCTGGCCGTCCCAGCCCTCTTCGCAGTAGAGCATGGCATCGGTGCCGAACTTGCCCACCAATTCGGTCCAGATGCGCTTGATGTCGCGCTCGGGCAGCGCCTTCAGATATTGGGTCAGAGCGGCCTCGACCACTAGCTTGCGCTCCGCATCCAGCCCCGCTAGGACACCCGCGATGTTGGAGCCATCGGTCGAGAGCTTGTCCGCTAATGGACTATAGTCGCGCATGTGGCTCGGGATGGGATCAAAGACAAAGATACCCTGCAACTGGCGCAAGACCTGCTGAGCGCCGCGCTGTACCTCGCGATTGGCGTTATGAATAGTTTCCGTTTGGGTCAGAATCAGTTGCGTTCGTGCCAGATCGGCGCGTTGACCCCAGCCCTTGGCACCCGTGCCTTGGGTATCTGTGCGGTAGTAGGTGGGAATCGCCGGACTACTTGCTTCTTCAATGCGGGTCTGCAAGAGACTCATTTCCTTCGCGGTCTGGCTGCCTGGTCCATATTGCAGCCAGATCAATTCCTCTTCCTGGACTTCGGCTTTGGTGGCATTGACTTGAATGCCAAGATGGTAGCGATATTCTTCGTTTTCCCGTTCACCGCTCACGACAAGTGTCAGGCTGAAGCGCTTTTCAGGCTTGCGGCAAACCCACTCGATCCCGCCACGCAAGGCCGGCAGATTAAGATCACCGGCAATCGCTGAAAACAGGCTAACACCGCGGCTGACCCGGCTGAGAAACAGCAGCGCATCCAGGGCATTGGATTTACCACTGGCATTACTGCCGATGAGGATCGTCAGCGGATCGATATAGAGGGTGGCATCGGCAAAGCTTTTCCAGTTGCGAAGACGCAGCTCTTTTAACATAACAATATCGCAGCACAGAATTAATTGACGACTTCAAGGGTCTTGACGTTTAACCACGATGAACCCGCATCGGCATACAGAATGAATCTAGAGATAAAACCTAAATAAACAAGAGCGCCAATATAAATTCATAACGCAAAACGCTTTGACGGGCTGCGACCCTCTACAACAAATTTTAGCTCGCCCTTCTCTTCAACAAAAATAATAGCTTTTCCAGCATATCTTCGGTAAAGCTGGAATTTTCTGCCTTTGTAAGTCACGCTTCCATCTTCGTCTACAACTACGCTGTCGCCCGGTAGCTGTGCAGAAGTAGGACTCGTTACCTTTGGTGTGCCATTGAACGATTCAACCTTTTCCGTACTCCTGTTTTCCAATCGAGCCTGTCTTGAATTTTTGATGAGTCAACGACTCTAACCTTCAACACTGGTGCCGATGGCTCTTCCATCCCTAATTTATCTCGGTAGATATTACTTATTAAATTCCTGGCCAGTGATTTCGCGCGAACCACTTCATGGAGGGAAGAGATCATTTCATCCTTCATTTCTACAGCAGTGTTATATCCACGAAGAATGAGTTGTTGTTTCTCATTTTCAATTTTTGGAAAAGGGATATTCTTCAATAATGTCTTGGGAAATGTAGCTGATTCCAAGGTTGGTTCTTTCGCGGAAAACTATTGACTGGATCGGCTTGCTGAGCAGCCACAAGACTACGAACTTCGGGTCATAGTCCTCTTTGCACTGGAATCTGAAGATACTTCCGTTGACGATTGCATCCGGCGGGTTCTCTAAAGCAACGCACATGTCAAATCTTCCGAATCGTTCTTTTTTAGCAGCTCACCCAGTGCGCCCTGCACAGTCTGCTCGAACTCACGCCATCCGCCTTTGAAGAAGCCAAGCAAGCGCGGCTTGAGCTGATTCAGCGGCTTGTATCTATTCATTGGCTTGCCATCTCTAATGGATTTCTCCAGACTGCAAGAGCACAGCACGGCAAACCGCGGGCGAATACCAGCGTCCTCGGGTAACCATCTCCTCCAAAATCGGCTTGATCTGCGTGATCAGCCCCTTTTCTTTCGCTCGCAACAACAAAGACAACGTGCGAACGACGGGTAATCCGAACTGTTGTGCCAACCGATAGCCCCGGTTTTCGTCGATAACAACATCATCAGCCTGGATTTCCCTTGCCAGGATGATGGTTTCAGCCTCCCCGGCATCGAGTTGGTTCAGCAAGAGCGGTCGATATAATTTTCCAGCAATGGAGCGAACCGTAATCCATGTTTGGTCGATTTCCGCATGACCATAGCCAGGCTTAGCCTTAATTTCCCGATACACTGCTTCGGCCAGGATGATACCTCCAAAAAGTTGTTCCAACAGATTGAGCCTTTGCACGCAGGCGAGAGAAATCAACGGCGTGGTATTGACCACCACCTTCATGGCAGCTTCGCCACGTCGTTGAAGATCGACGCCAATTCGTCTTCTCCATAATCGAAAATCGGCTCCTGTTCCAACTGCATTCGGGCGATGAAACCGAGTTTGTCGTAACCCGCGAGTTCCGCTGCCTTACCCAAGGACAGCTTGTCTTTTCGGTACCAGGCCAGCGCCGCGAAAAATCGCAGGTCGCGCGTAAAATCGTTGGCGTTTTCGTTGATTGCCAGAGGGATGTCATCATTGATGAAAAATGAGACGTTCATATTAAGCGACTCCACCTTGGGTTCGCGTGACGATCGTGAGCGAGTCGATATAAAGGGTTACGTCGGCAAAGCTTTTGCAGTCGCGCAGACGCAGTGTTTTTAACATGCTTATTCCACCTTCCAGGGCTTGTTGGCGGCCTCTGCGTCCCGGTGTTGGGCCAGTTCGTCATCAATCGCGCCGAGAAGTTGCTGCTGAAACTCAGAGGACCCGTTGGGATAGAACCCGAGCAACTTGGCTTCAAGGCTTGGAGTAACGCCTCCACGCTAATCTCCCCGGTGCTGATGAGCAGCGTGATCAGGATATCCACCCAAGTGTCCGTTAATCCCAGATCCGTGGTTTTCAGCCGTTTGCGGGTTTCCGCGATGCTGGTGGCAGGCGGGTTGGCCTTGCGGATCTTGTCCCTAAACCGCTCCTTCGACTTTTTGAAGGCTTCCACGCTGCTGGCGGCCAGTGTGACCGAGACCTCCCCAGGCACACCGGTGTTGAGCAGACCAAGCGGCGCAAGGTGCTTTTCAAGATCGGCCTTAGCAGTTTGGTATCGAGGAACTGTTTGCGCAGCGTCGGTTCGGCCAGTTCCAGGTGATCGAGGATGGTCAGTCCCTCTGGTAATAGCTGTTCGGCCACAAGGTCGTGTACCGCCTTCCGAAGTCTGTTCCCGTAGCGTTTAAGGTGTTTAAGGTCCTCCGTAATGATTGTAGCATTGAATTCAAACACTTCGGAAAACATGGGGTCTTTGGCCAACAACAAGGGCCGCTCGAGCCGCCGCGCGACCTCTGCGGCGAAGGCGCTCTTGCCGGTGCCAGGTGGCCCGTAGAGACAGAGCCGGCCCTGAGGGTTCTGGGCGAGCCCCCTCAACACCGGCTCGATTGGTCGATCAGGATTGTCAGGGTATCCGGAGAGCCGCTGCCAGAAGCGAAGCTTGATCAATAACCGCAAGGACCAGTAAGCCACGAGTGGATCGAG